>NZ_JBEXDT010000043.1:0-66777 GCF_040605905.1 Nonomuraea sp. NPDC005501
CGTGGGTGGTCTGGGAGACGCCGCCCGGCAGCATCCGCAGGTCGGAACCGGAGCGCTCCGGTGGGAGGCGGCGGAGGCCCGGCGGGAGCGCGAGCGGGCCGAGAGCGAGCTCGCCGCCGTGACCGAGAGCCTGGAGGCGGCACGTCGGGAGGCGTCCGCGGTGGCCGAGAGGGAGTCGGCGCGGCGCGCCGAGGCTGTGGCGGCCGAGCGGGAACGGGTCGACACCCTGGCCGGCGAGCGTGACGAGTTGCGGGTGGAGCTGCGGCTGGAGCGGGCGCGGTTGGACGACGTACGGGCGCAGTTGGAGGCTGTCCGGGCCGAGGCGGCGGAGCTGCGGGAGCGGGCGGTGGCGGCGGAGCTGCGCGGCAGGTGAGGGCGACCCCCCGGCGCGGGGGAAAGCGCCATATTGCTCGGCCCAGAACCCTTGCGCAAATGGTCAAGAATCGTTGACCATTGTTCGCGTGTCTACCGATGATCTCCCCGAGACGTTTCACGTCACCACTGACGAGCAACTACGCGCCGTCTCCAATCTCACGCGTCACCGGATCATGGCCATGCTCCGCTTCGAGCCGGCGACGATCACGCAGATCGCCCAACGGGTGGGCCTTGCGAAGGGGAGTTCCAGCTATCACGTGCGGCTGCTGGAGCGGGCCGGCCTGGTGAAGGTGGTACGGACGCGGAAGGTGAGAGGGGTCACCGAGCGGTACTACGCGATGGCCGCGCGGTCGATCGAGCTGCCGGATCCAGGGCCGGGGCAGCCGGACGTGCTGCTGCGGAACGCGGTGGCGGACCTGGAGGCGTCGCCGGCGGATGGTGAGCGGCACGTACGCATGGCACATCTGCGACTCACCGCGGAGCAGTTCACGGAGCTGGGGGCGCGCCTGGAGGCACTGGCGGATGAGTACCGGGCGCTGTCTGATCCATCGCTTCCTGACGTGTCGTTGATCTTCGCGCTGTTCCGGCCGGCTCCGCGCCAGCAGGTCGAGGAGGACGCCGAATGACCCCAGATCCAGTGAACGATGTAGCGAAGCTGCCGGCCGGCTTCGGGCGAGTGTGGACCGCGCAGACGGTGTCCTCGCTCGGCGACGGCGTGACGCATGCCGCGCTGCCGCTGCTGGCATTGACGTTGACCCGGGATCCGATGGCGCTGGCCGTCGTCACGGCTGCCGGGACGCTGCCCTGGCTGCTGTTCGGAGTGCTCGGCGGTGCGCTGGTGGACCGCTGGGACCGCCGCCGCACGATGTGGGTCACGGACGCCGCGCGTGCGGTGCTGCTCGCCATACCCGCTGTGGCGGCGGCGCTCGACGTGCTGAGCATCCCGCTGCTGGCGGCCCTCGCGTTCCTGCTCGCCCTCGGCGGGCTGTTCTTCGACACGGCCGCCACGGCGTACCTGCCGGATCTGCTCGGCCGCGACCCCGCCCAGCTGGAGCGCGCCAACGCTCGCCTGCGCGGCGCCCAGACCGCAGCGTCCGGCTTCGCCGGGCCACCTGCGGGCAGTGCGCTGCTCGCGCTCGGACGTTCGGTTCCGCTGCTCGCCGACGCGGTGTCGTTCGCGCTGTCCGCGCTGCTCGTCCGGTCGCTGCCCGCCGTGCCGCGCCCGGCCGCGAGCGCCCGCGAGTCGCTGCTCCGGCAGGCGCGGGCCGGGGCCTCCTACGTCTTCCGGGACCGGCTGCTGCTCGGGCTCGCGCTCCGTCCGGCGGTCGGGAACGTCGCCTTCATCGCCGTGGAGACCGTCCTGGCCCTGTTCGCCCGCGAACGTCTCGGCGTCGGCGCCTTCGGCTTCGGCCTGCTCCTCACCGCCGAGGCCACCGGCGGCCTGCTCGGCGCGGGCATCGCCTCCCTCCTGGGCCGGCGCCTGGGCACCGGCGCCGCGCTGACCTGCACCGCCACAATCGAGGGCCTCGCCATCCTGGGACTCGCCTCCGCCGCGAACCCGTACGTGGCCGGGCTCGCGCTCGCCGTCTGCGGGGCGGGCATGGGCGCCACGATGGTGCTCGGCCCCTCCCTCCGGCAGGCCATCGTCCCGGCCCACCTGATGGGCCGCGTCGCCTCCACCTCCCGCATGCTCGCCATGTGCGCCGCCCCCTTCGGCGCCTTCGTCGGCGGCTGGCTGGCCACCACCTACGACCTGCGCACCCCGCTCTACGCCGCCGCCGGCCTCCTGCTCACGATGACCGCCGTCACCGCGACCATGACCAGCAACCGCCGCGTCGAGACCGCACTGCGCAGCGCGCGCCTGCAAGCCGACCCGGCCGACCAGGACCCCGCCAAAGAGATCGTTGCGCGAACCACACCCAGCTGACGGTCATCGCTTGCAGGTCACAACACCTCTACCCGCATCGGGACGGTGAAGGCCGTTGCCCCGCCGGGCGACGGCCTTCACCGTCGTCGGCGAACGGCCGGCCGTCCCAGATGCGTTGGTAGAGGTCCAGCGCACGGGTGGCCTTGGCGGCGACGTCGGGATCACGGATGAAGACCCACGACCGGTATTGCCAGGGTTTGAGCGCGTCGGCGGCCAGGATCTGGTGGAGCGCCTGCGCAGCCTCGGCCACCCGGTACTTGCCACGCGCGGCGCCGCCGTACGCGTGATCGAGGAGTTCAACGACACCCGCCGCCGGGACGGCGACGAGTTCGCAACCCCGCAACAGCCGGCGACGTGGTCGCGCACCCGAGGTCTCATGCGGCCGACACGGTGGTGAACGCCGAGCAGCCCGACCGTGCCGAACGGATCCGTGAGGGACTACGCGCGCTGATCGCCGAGAACAACGCCGAGCCGGTCTCCAGCCCGCACCCTGACGGCCTCAACCCCGCCGCTCGCGCCGAACTCGCCGACCTCACCTGCGACTTCCCGCTGATGCTCGACGTGACCGTCTCACCGCCCCGGCTGGTCGCCCGCGCCCCGGAGCCGGTGGAGGCGGCGCTGGCGAGCCTGCTCGCCGTCGTGGCCGAGGCCGTCGCGGGAGGCACGTGGACGCGGCTGAAGGCCGGCCGGGCCGAGCCACGTCGTGAGGGCGGTCCGGAGCGCGTCGAGGTCTGGCCGCTCGCCGACGCGGGTGACCCAGGCGACATGTCCGTCGGGACGGATGAGTACGGCGTCCGCGCCCAGATCGGAGCCCTCGGCGGGACGGGCGCGAACGACATCGACTCAGTCCGCCCAGCCGGTCACGACGGTGTCGAGCGATGGGAGACCGCCGAGATCCAGCAGAACCGCTTGGGCGCGGTGCAGGAGTTCGTAGACGCGGCCGCGGCCGCGGTCGAGGTCGAGATCCGGGATCCGGCGGCCGAGAAGGTCATCGGTCCCCTCCATCGGGTACCGGAGGTCGGTTGCCGTGATCATGCCCGCCAGGCGCAGTCGTACCTCGTCGATGCCGATGAGGTCGTCCAGCGTCTGGCGTAGAGCAGAGGTGTGGTCGTCCACCCGCCAGAGGGCGGTCTGGGCGCGGGTGTTGTGCAGGACGCGGGCGGCGACCGGGTGGCGTTCGGCGTGGTAGGTGTCGAGCAGCGGTTCCGGGGCGTGGCCGCGGACGACGGCGGCGAGCTTCCAGCCGAGGTTTACCGCGTCCTGCACGCCGGTGTTCAGGCCCTGGCCGCCCGCCGGGAAATGGATGTGGGCGGCGTCGCCGGCCAGGAGAACCCGGCCCACGCGGTAACGGTCGGCCTGGCGGGCCGCGTCGCCGTGCCGGGAGAGCCAGCGCGGTGAGTGCATGCCGTAGTCCGTACCGGCGATCTTGAGCATGGCCTTGCGGAGGGTCTCCAGGGTCATCGGTTCGTCCCGGCCGGCGACGTGATCGAACTCGTTGGTCAGCACCCGGTACCAGCCCGGACCGTACGACAGCACCGAGAATCTGCCGTGCTCGCGCCGCTCCTGGAAGATGTCGGCCGCGGGCGGCTCGGCGAGCTCGACGTCGCCGAGCATCGCGGTCATCGTGGCCGGGGTGCCGGGGAACCCGATGCCGGCGAGCCCGCGCACGGTGCTGCGGCCCCCGTCGCAGCCGACGAGGTAGTCCGCCCGGACGCGCGACCCGTCCGCGAGCTCCACCGTGACACCCGTTCCGTCCTGGGTGAGCCCCGTCACCTCGGCGTCGCGGCGCAGCCGTACCCCCAACTGCGCCGCGCGCTCCTCCAGCAGCCGTTCCACCTCGGCCTGCAAGATGAGAAGAGCGTACGGATATCGCGTCGCCATGTCGGACAGGTCGATACCGAGCCCGGAGAAGTGCACGTCCTGCCGCGGCCGTCCGCGCTCGAGGAACCCGTCGAGCAGACCCCGCTGGTCGAGCACCTCCATCGTGCGGATGTGCAGGCCTCCGGCCCGCGATTCCACCGTTCGAGGCTCCGGGAGACGCTCGAGCACCAGCACATCGATCCCGGCGAGCCCCAGCTCGCACGCGAGCATCAGCCCGGTCGGCCCCGCTCCGGCGATCACTACCTGTGTATCGGTCATGGTCAACTCCTTGGTCATCCTTCAGTCGAATGGGTCGACACACGCAAAGGGGCGGAGACGCGTTCGTCGATCGCCACAGGACGTGTCACCTGCCGCGCCGCATCTGCAGCGGCGACTCCGCTTGCGCCAGACACGCGCGATCGCGACCTGCTGCGCTGCGGCTTGCCGGCTCCTACCGGCTGATCCGACGCGGAACCGTCAGCGCGAGGAGTTTGTCCGGGTTGCGGATGACGTAGAAGTTGGTGATCTTCCCGTCGCCGACCTCGAACAGGCAGACGCCTACCAGGTGATCGCCGTCGTAGGCGGCCATCGCGGGCGCGTTGTTGCAGTTGACCATCTCGATCCGCGAGTCCGGCAACCGCCCCACGCGGAACAGTTCCATGACAAGGGCGGCCACCTTCTCCGCGCCCACCACCGGCTGGCGCGCCGCGGTGACCTTGCCGCCGCTGTCGGCGGTCCACGTGGCGTCCGGCGCGAGCAGCGAGAGCAGCCCCGCCATGTCACCGGTCGCCGCCGCGGACATGAACTGCTCGGTGACCCGTGTGGTCGTCCCAGCGTCGACGGGGTCGAAACGTCTACGCCGCGCCTGTACGTGCCCGCGGGCGCGGTGCGCCATCTGGCGCACCGTCACCACGGACCTGCTCACCGCTGCAGCGATCTCGTCGTAGTCGAACCCGAACACCTCGCGCAGCACGAACACCGCGCGCTCATCGGGGGTGAGCGTTTCGAGCAGCACGAGCATCGCCATCGACACCGACTCGGCGAGCACCACATCGGCCGACGCGTCGTTCTCCTCCAGCAGCAGCGGCTCGGGCAGCCAGGAGCCGATGTACTCCTCGCGACGGCGCGTGCTCGCCCGCAAGGCGTTGAGCGCCTGACGGGTCACCAGCCGCGCCAGATACGACTTGGTGTCCCGCACCGCCGCGAGATCCACCTTGGCCCACCGCAGATAGCTCTCCTGCAGCACGTCGTCGGATTCGGTCGCCGAGCCGAGGATCTCGTACACGATGGTGAACAGCAGCGGCCGCAACACGGTGAATCGCTCGGCATGCTCGTCGGCGCTCACGGGGAGGTGGCCGCCCGCGCGGCGGAGGCCGGCTGTCCGGGGCGCGGACCACCCTTGGGCCAGCTCATGGAACCGGGCTTGCGCGCCTCGCCGCGGATCCTCTTCGACACCACGAATTTGCAGGTCACTTCCTTGATTATCGCGCCCATGCGGCCGGGGATGTAGATGTTCACCGCGGTGTCATCCTTACCGGCTATCTGTCTGATGCCGGCGTGCCGGCCGAGGCTGACGCACGCGCCCGTGAAGGCCAGGTTGATCACCGCCGGTTCGGTCCCCGCGATGCGGCTCAGCACGGTGTCGGCGGCCTGCGCCCCGAGCGGCCCCGCGGCGTAGCCGCTCATCCGCAGCGGCTGGCCCGACGGTGCGGCGGCGTCGCCGGCCGCGACGATGCGGTTGTCGTCGATGCTGGTCAGCGTCTCGTCGGTGAGCAGCCGGCCGAGCGTGTCGGTGCGCAGTCCGCTCGCCGCCGCCAGCTCCGGCAGGCCGAACCCGGCCGTCCAGACAGTCAGTGCGCTCGGACGTACCACGCTGTCGGCAGAACCGTCGGCCAGGACGACCGCGTCCGGCCGGACCTCGGTCACCGCGCCGCCCTCGAGCACGGCGACACCATGGCGGGTCAGCCATGTGGCGACGTATCGGCGCCCCCCTGCGCTCAGGTAGGGCGCCAGGGTCCGGCCACACACCAACGTGACCTTGCGCCCTTGTTCGGCCAGCTCGGCGGCCGTCTCGACGCCGGTCAGCCCGCCGCCGACCACGGTGACCGGAGCGTCGAGGGGCAGCTCCTCCAGCCTGGCGCGCAGCCGCTGCGCGGACTCCCATTCCGCGATGGACCAAGCGAATTCGGCCGCGCCCGGCACCGAGGGGACCGCGCCGGTGCTGCCGACGGCGTAGACGAGGTAGTCGTAGTCCAGCGCGCGGCCCGACGCCAGCCGCACGGTGCGGGCGGCGGTGTCGATGCGAGTTGCGCTGTCGACGACCAGGTGGATGCCCTCGCCGAGCAGCGTGGCGTAGTCAATCGTGACGTCGCCGGTACGGGCCACGAACTGGTGCAGCCGGATGCGTTCGACGAACTCCGGGCGCGGATTGACCAGAGTGACGTCGACGTCGTCGCGCATCCGCAGACGGTTGGCCGCCAGCGTTCCGGCGTAACCGCCACCGATGACCACGACCTTGTGGAATGTGTTGTGTTCGGTCATGCCCTCAGGACACCGGGGATCGCAGCGGTGTGACAGGACGCGACGTGAGGTGCGTCACTTCACTCAGGAGCGCGGAGCACGTGCACGCGGCAGAGCCGGGCCGGCTAGGTCGGGAAGCGGCCGCGGCGCCAGTGCCAGTGGCGGCCGGCCTTCAGGTGGTCGATGATCGCGCGCTGGAGCACGGTGCGGCGCGGGAGCTGGTCGAGCGGCGTGGTCAGGGTGCGGAACACGAACCGCAGCACCTCCACGTCGGCGTCCAGCCCTTCCGGCTCCTCGTAGGGCTCCAGCTCGAACCTCCGCTGGAACCGGACGATGTTGGAGTGATCGGGCAGGTACTCCAGCAGCTGCGGGTCGAGCAGCCACGAGCCGCAGGAGAACGCCGTGTAGCGCTCGTCGGGAAAGTGGCGCGGGAAGAACGCGCGGGCCTCGTCGAGCGACGCCGCGACCGCCTCCGGGGTCATCGGCCCCGACTCGGGGATGTGCAGGTCGATGGCGGTGCCGCCGCGCTGATACTGCAGCCGGCCCAGCTCGTAGACGCCGCCGCGCGCGTGCAGCGTCAGCCAGCTCTGCATGACCGGCCAGCCTTCGCGGCGCATCCGCCGGTCGATCGCGAGGTTGCGGCCCAGGTCCGCGAGGGTCGCCCACGACGCGGCATCGGCGATGCCGTGGTCGCGGTGGTACCCCGTGACGACGTCGACCAGGGCCAGGTACGCGTACACGTAGAGATGCCGCCAGGCGGGGCCACGTTCGCGCGGCAGCTCCGGACCGGGTGACAGCCAGCCGTGACCCCCGAGATCGGCGCGGACCAGGGCGATCGAGCGGTCGAGCAGCCAGCGCAACTCCGGAGTCCACAGGGGGGAGCCGGGGTCGGGCCAGCCCGCCATGATCTCGGCGGCGTCGTTGGGCCGCACCGCGAGCCGGTCGAGGATCGCGGGCGCGTCGGCCTTGGCGGGCAGCGGAGCGGACGGCCGGTCGCCGGCGAGCCGGTGCACGCGGTCGACGTCCTCGACGGGTACCCCGAGCCGGGCGGCGGTGTCGTCCAGATCCACGTCATCCAGATCCACGCGGACGATCCTACTCACCTCGGGTCCTCGTTGATCTCCTGCTCTCTTCGGCGCGATCCACGACGGGTGAGATCACCGCTCCGGCGTTGCGAGATCGCAGGAACCGGGAGCTGCGCCCCGGGACGCCCCTCGACCGAGCGGGTCAGCTCGACCGAGCAGGTCAGCCGAGCTTGAGCAGCAGCTCCGTGAGCTCCGCCGGCATGGTGATCATGCAGTCGTGGCCCGTCTCCAGTTCCCACACCTGTGCCGGGCTGCCGTTGGGCTGTATCGCCGGGACGGGCCGCCGCTCGATGCCCTCCGGTACGCCGGCGACGCAGTGAATGTGCGTCCGCGGAATCGTGCGCACGAGCGGGTTGTCCAGTCGGACCGGTTGCCGGAGGCAGAGCACCGGCTGATCCGACAACATCGCCCGCAGCCACGCCACGTCCGCCGGGTCGGTGACCCCGAACAGGCCCAGGGGCGGGGGCAACTCGGGCATCGGCGGGATCC
Source organism: Nonomuraea sp. NPDC005501 (assembly GCF_040605905.1). Classification (NCBI taxonomy): domain Bacteria; kingdom Bacillati; phylum Actinomycetota; class Actinomycetes; order Streptosporangiales; family Streptosporangiaceae; genus Nonomuraea; species Nonomuraea sp. NPDC005501. Next base: position 8,257 of record NZ_JBEXDT010000043.1, read on the forward strand.
GCCAGGCGATCTCGGACTCGGCGGCGCGGTCGATGAGGGCCTGGGTCACGGGATGCACATCCACCGCGCTCTCGCCGTCCTCCGGGACCATCGCGTCGAGATAGACCAGCTGGGCGATCCGATCCGGGATGCGGTTGGCGGCGGACGAGATGACCAGCCCGGCGTAGCTGTGGCCCACCAGGATCACGTCGGTGAGGTCCTCGTCGGTGATCAGCCTGACGATGTCGTCGACGTGCGTGTCCAGCCCTACTTCGGGGCCGAGCAGATGCGCCTTGTCGCCGAAGCCGGTCAGCGACGGCGCGACCCCCCGATGCCCCGCCGATGCCAGCAACGGGACCACCCGCTCCCAGCAGTGCCCGCTGTGCCAGGCCCCGTGTACCAGCAAATATGTCGACATGGTGTAGCTCCTTGCTCGCGGAAGGGAACCACCGGCCGATTTCGACGGTGTTCGTCCCCGAAGTGAGGTTTCCGCTCACCCGCTGACGGAGCCAGAGCCCCCGCGATCCTGGGGGTCACAGGACCAGGCACGCACGAAGGTCCGCGAATTACAGTGGGGACATGAGCGACGAAGTCAACCTGCTGGGCGAATACGTACGCGCCCGCCGGGAGCTCGTCACTCCTGACCAGGCCGGCATCCCCTCCGTCGGCGTACGGCGCGTGCCGGGCCTGCGCCGCGAGGAGGTCGCGATGCTCGCCGGCATCAGCGCCGACTACTACCTGCGCCTGGAGCAGGGCCGCGACCGCAACCCCTCCGCGCAGGTCCTCGATTCCCTCGCCCGCGTGCTGCAGCTCGACGACGACGCGACGGCCTACCTGCTGCGCCTCGGCGCGGGAAGACCCCGGCGGAGACGGCGGCCCCGGAAGCAGACCGTCCCTCCGGGCGTCGCCAAGCTCGTCGCCACGCTTCCGCTGCCCGCGTACGTGGAGGGCCGCTACTTCGACGTCCTCGCCGCGAACGCGCTGGCGACCGCTCTGTCGCCGCGACTCGTGGCGGGGGGCAACCGCCTGCGGGACGTGTTCCTCGACCCCGCCGAGCAGGCCCTTTACCCGGACTGGGAGGACGCCGCCCAGGGCATGGTCGCCGGCTTCCGCGAGTCCGTCGGCATCGACACGGACGACCCCCGCTTCATCGAACTCGTCGGCGAGCTCGCCCTCGCCAGCCCTCGATTCAGCAGGCTCTGGGCCCGCCACGACGTGAACACGTGCGAAGGCACACCCAAGCGCATCGACCACCCCCAGGTCGGCGGCCTGTGGCTGAACCGGGAGAGACTGGGCGTCAGCGGCGCGACCGGCCAGACGCTCGTCGTCCTCCACCCGGACCCCGGCACCGACAGTGCCGACAAGGTGGCGCTCCTCGCGTCCATCGTGCGGACATGACCCCGCCCGTGCTGAGCCACCCGGCCGGTGGCCCAGCACGGGGAACGGCCGAGGAATGCGTGGGAGCTGGAGGACCTCATCGGGTGCTGGACGCTCGATGAGGCCGAGGTCGATCTGCTGGCGAACAAGGGGGTCAGCCCACATAAGCCCGAAACCCACATTGAGATGATCTTGAAAGGTGAGCGGGTGGGTTTGATGAAGCTGTGATCTTCTTCGTCTGTTGTGTGCGTGTTCGTCTCGCTACGGTGTGTCTCGTCCGTTGGCGGGTTGAGCCGGGAGGCACGTGCGGTGACGTCGGTCGAGCGGACCGCGTATCGGGTGTTCCCGCGCTTGATGATGACGCGCGAGTTGTACCTCTTCTACTCCCCCTCGCAGGAGGAGATGGCGTGGGCGCGGGAGAAGACCGACACCGATGAGCACCTGCTGGCGTTGACGCTCGCGCTGAAGTGTTTTCAGCGGCTGGGTCGTTTCGCCAAGGCCCGCGAGGTGCCGCCTGTGGTGGTGGAGCACGTACGACGGTGCCTGGAGCTGGGCGAGGACGTGGCCCCGGTGTATGCCTCGCCGCGTACGGCGGAGTCGCATCGGGTGCTGGTGCGGCGCCGGGAGGGCGTGGCGTACGCGCCGGGCAAGGCTCGAAAGCTCGCGGCCAAGGCGATGACCCGGGCGGCGTGGGTGAAGAACCATCCGCCGGATCTGATCAACGTGGCGTTGGAGCGGCTGGCGCAGGCGCGGTTGGAGCTGCCGGCGTTCTCGACGCTGGATGCCATGGAGTCGACGATCCGCGGTCAGGTCAACGGGCAGATCTTCCAGACCATCTGGCGGCGGCTGGGCGCCCAGGACCGTGCCCGGATCGAGGCGTTGCTGGTGGTCGGGCCTGGCGGTAAGAGTGATCTGGACCGGTTGAAGAAGCCGGCGCGGCGGGCGAGCTGGTCGAAGTTCAAGGAGCAGGCCGCTCACCTGGCGTGGGTGGAGGGATTGTGCGACACCGAGGCGGTGCTGGAGGGCATCGCCGCCTCGAAGATCGCCGATTTCGCCGGGGAGGCCGACGCGGCCGACGCCGACGTGCTGGCCCGGACCTATACCGTCGACGCCAAGCGGGTCGCGTTGCTGGTGTGCCTGGTGCACACCGCCCAGGCACGGGCGCGTGATGATCTCGCCGAGATGTTGTGCAAGCGCATGTCGGCCACCGCCAAGAAGGCCAAGGCCAAACTGGAGGAGATCCACCTGCGGCAGCGGCAGGTGGTGGAGAGCTTGATCTTCACCTACAGGGGGGTGCTGCAGGGCCTGGTGCCGGGCGGGCCGGTGGAGGCCGCCGAGTCCGCGGCCGCGCAGATGGTGATGATGGCCCTGACCGCGCTTACCGGCTCCGCTGGTGACGCGGGCACCGAGGCCACCAGTACGGCGGGCGGGGATACCACGCAGCCGGATCAGCGGGCCGGTCTGGAGGCCGCGGTCGAGGTGCTGGTCAAGGCCGTGCGGATGCAGGCGGCGGGGATGGGATCGGTCCGCCAGGTGGTGGAGCGGGCCGGCGGTGCGAGCGCGCAGTTGGCCGACATCGAGGAGGTGACGGCCTATCAGCACGACAACTACGAGCTGCTCATCCAGCAGTTCTTCAAGGCTGACCGGCCCACCATGCTCGCCCTTGCCGCCGTGTTGAGGTTCAAGGCAACCTCCGCCGACCGCAGCGTGCTGGATGCCTTGGATCATGCCCTCGCCTACTGGGGCAAGACCCGCGACTTCATCCCCGCTCGCGGCGCGGATGGCCGCGGCCTGGATCTGGGGTTCGCCTCGGCCAACTGGCTGCGCGCGATCCGGGACCGCAAGCATCCGGGCATGCTGGTCAAACGGCACTTCGAGGCCATGGTGTTCGCCTACCTGGCCGAGGAGCTACGCACCGGCGACATCGCGGTGGCCGGGGCGGCGGAGTACGGCGACTGGAGCTCCCATCTGCTGACCTTCGATCAGTGCCGGCCCCTGCTGGCGGCCTACTGCGCCGAGGCGGGCCTGCCGGCGAGCGCGGCTGAGTTCGTGGCCGAGCTGAAGGAGCGCCACCGCCAGGCCGCCGAGCACGTGGACGCCGGCTATGCCGACAACGAGGACCTGACGTTCGCCAAGGACGGCACCCCGACGCTCAAGCGGCTGGCCGGCGTCGGCACCACCGCGACCGCGGCCAAGCTGGGGGCGGAGATCAAGGCGCGGATGCCCGAGCGCACGCTGATCGAGATCGTCTCGCGCACCGCGTACTGGCTGGGCTGGCACCGGCATTTCGGGCCCGCGTCCGGCCATGACCCGAAGCTGAAGAAGCCGCAGGACCGCTACGTGCTGACGACGTTCGCGTGCGGGTCGAACATGGGCCCGGCCGAGGCGGCCCGTCATATCGAGGGGATCACCGCGCATGAGATCTCGCTGGCCAAGAACCGGCACATCAGCCTGGCCAAGCTGAACAAGGCGATCACCGACGTGGTCAACGCCTTCGCTCAGCTGGACGTAGTCAAGGCATGGGGCGATGGCAGCAGCGTGGGCACCGACGGCACGCAGGTCGACACCTACATCGACAACCTGCTGGCCGAGACCTCGATCCGATATGGGGGTTTTGGTGGCATTGCCTACCATTATGTATCGGATAACTATATTGCGCTTTTCTCCCGATTTGTTCCCTGTGGGGCGTGGGAGGCGATCTACATCATCGACGGGCTGCTCGCCAACGCCTCCGAGGTCCAGCCCAAGACCGTGCACGCCGATACGCAGGGCCAGTCCTTCCCCGTCTTCACCCTCGCGCACCTGTTCGGGTTCGATCTGATGCCGCGCATCCGCAACTGGAAGGGCCTGACCTTCTTCCAGCACGCCGACCAGGTCGTCTATCACCACATCGACTCCTTGTTCCGCAGCGAGAGCGGCGCCCGGAACGTGATCGACTGGGAGCTGGTGAAGAAGATGTGGCCCGACCTTATGCGGGTGGCGATCTCCATCCGCGAGGGCAAGCTCAACTCCGTGACGCTGCTGCGCCGGCTCGGCTCCCACTCGCGCAAGAACGAGATCTATAAGGCGTTCCGGGAGGTCGGCCGGAGTGTGCGCACCGTGGCGCTGCTGCGTTTCTTGGCCGACCCGGCGCTGCGCAGGCGTATCACTGCGGTCACCAACAAGGTCGAGGGGTTCAACGGGTTCTCTGCCTGGCTGCGGTTCGGCAACGACGGCGTCATAGCCGACAACGACCCGGCTGAGCAGGAGAAGATGATCAAATTCAACTCTCTCCTGGCGAACTGTGTGATCTTCCATACGGCGCTGGACATGATGGCGGTGATGCGCCGGCTCCTTGTCGAGGGCTGGGAGATCAGCGCCGAGGACGTCGCGCAGCTGTCGCCCTACCTGACGACGCACATCAGCCGGTTCGGCCTGTACGCCACCGACGTGCTGCGGCTGCGCCCCGACGACTTCGACCCCGACCTGCCCGAGATCGACTTCACCACCCTGGCCGAGGCGGCGTAGTAAGACCACGTTGCGGGCTGGAAGGGTTCCATCTCGATGGTCTTGTCGATCGGTGTGGGGCGACGCCAGACAAGGTGTTGGTAGCGGCTGATATGACCGGCGGACGGAGCGCTGGGCAGGCCGGTGAGGATCTCGTTGGCCTCGGCCATGTTGCGGGCGAACCGGTCGAACCTGGTCACGGTGAAGACGCCGCCCTCCCACGCGGCGGCGAGGGACCTAGTTGGCTGTGCCGGTGCCGCACGACACCAAATGCCGATCACTTCGACCCGCCCGAATCCCCCGGTACTCCAGCGACCCCGAGTGGGGGCAAGCTTCCACCGAGGCTTGAGGCTTTCCCAGCTATCGGCCCAGCTCCGTCCGCGACAGGTGGTGGAAAGTCTCCGGGAACAGGTTAACGACAGCCTTGAAGTCATGAGTTCTTACGACCACGAACAGCCCGGCGGTGCGGATCCCGCCAACAAGGCCTTCGTCCCGATGCTGCGCCGGGACCCGATCGACACGCAGGCCGGCTCCCGGCCATGGCGGGCGACTCCGAACCCAGGGAGCCCGCAATGCGCCCTCAACGAATCGTGGAGGTGAGCGCATGAGCGCCACCACGCCCTCCGCCCCGCCCGCGTGGCGGGAGTTGCTGGGCCGTGAGCATCTCGGCGCGGCGATCGTGCTGGCCGGCGGGGTGCTCGTCGGTGCGATCAACATCTATTTGGCGGCGAGCCTGCTGCCGACCGCAGTGTCCGAGCTCGGCGGCACGAGTTTCTACGCCTGGAACATGACGGTCTACCTCGTCGCCATGGTGATCGCGACAATGCTCACCGGCCGGTTCCTGTCCCGATGGGGGAACGTTGGCGCCTACCTCTTCGGCTTTGCCACGTTCACCGTGGGCTCGCTGGTCTGCGCGGTAAGCCCGGCGATGGCGGTGCTCCTGGTCTCCCGGGGCGTCCAGGGACTCGGGGCCGGACTGCTGTCCGGGCTCGGGTTCGCCGTCATCCGATCGGCGCTGCCAGCCCGGCTCTGGACGCGCGGCACCGCGCTGATGTCGGCGATGTACGGCGTCGGCAACTTCGCTGGTCCGGCGATCGGTGGCCTGTTCGCCCAGTTCGGCTCGTGGCGGCTGGCGTTCGCGGCGATGGCGGTGATCGGGGCGGTGTGCGGCGCGATGGTGCCTCGTGTGCTTCCGCGTAGCGAACGCAGCAGCGGTCGGGTGCCGATCCCGGCCGGGTCGCTGCTGCTGCTGACGGCCGCTGCCGGGGCGGTGAGCGTGGCGGGCGTCGTGGCCGGCACGTCGGCCAAGGCTGCCGGCATCGGGATGGCGCTGCTGCTGGCGGCGGGGTTCGTCGTCCATGAGCGGCGCAGCGCGTTGCGGGTTTTCCCGCGTACGACGTACCAAAGGGGTTCGTCGTTGAAGTGGGTCTACCTGACGCTGGGACTGCTGTCCTTCGGCGTCGCCGTCGAGTCGTTCCTTCCGCTGTTCGGCCAGCGGCTGGCCGGGCTGCCACCTCTGGTGGCGGGATTCTTCGCCGCGGCCATCTCGCTCGGCTGGTCGGTGACCCAGATCGGCAGTTCCTCGGTGAGCGGGGACCGCGCGGTGCACCGGCTCCGTGTGCTCGGGCCGGCGCTGCTTGCTCTCGGCCTGCTCGTCCAGGGGCTGCTGCAACGTGAGAACACGCCGATCTTGCTGGTGATCGTCTGGGTGCCGGTGCTGTTCGCCGCAGGGGCGGGGATCGGCCTCGCCTACCCGCACCTGTCCGTGGCCGCGATGTCCAGCACGCAGGACCCCGAGGAGGGCGGACGGGCAGCGGCGGGGATCGCCACCGTGACGAGCCTGTCGATCGCGTTCGGCACGGCGGTGGCCGGGGCCCTGGTCAACATGGCCGGCGCCTCGATGCTCGACGCGGCACGCCACGTGCTGTTCGGAATCGCGATCATCTGCGGACTCGGCGCCCTCACCGCCTATGCCGCGAACCGCACGAGCCGTGACGGTCAGACTCCGTTCCCCTCAGGCCAATGACCGGCTGCCTGGCTCGGGACCGCACGAAATATACGCCCGGCTTCCCTCACCCATTCGACGCAAGGAGATCCCATGACCGACGCCCTGTCAGAGCCCAACCTGTTCCCTATGGCCCGTGCGGCGCGCTGTCCGTTCGATCCGGCGCCGGAGTTGGGCCACCGCATGGAGGAAGCGCCGATCTCGCGCGTGAGGCTGTGGGACGGCAGCACCCCATGGATGATCACCCGCTACGCGGATGCCCGCGCTGTGCTCGCCGACCCGCGTGTCAGCGTCGACGTCTCCCAGCCCGGCTTCCCGCACACCAACGCGGTGAGCAAGGCCCGCGATGCGCAGATGAAGACGCTGATGCAGATGGACGCCCCCGAGCACACCGCACATAGGCGGCTCATGACCTCTGATTTCATGATCAAAAAGATGGAGGTGCTGCGGCCCCGGATCCAGCAGATCGTCGATGAGCTCATCGACGATCTGCTGGCCGGCCCGAATCCGGCCGACCTGGTCGAGGCGCTCGCGCTTCCCGTTCCGACGCTGGTGATCTGCGAGCTGCTGGGTGTGCCCTACGTCGATCGTGCCTTCTTCCAGCGCGTGGCCGGCGCGCTCGTCATGGACGAGGGCGACCCGGCACAGGCCATGACCGCCAGCGAGGAGCTGAACGTCTACCTGGACGACCTCGTCGAAAGGAAGAACGCCGAGCCCGGCGACGACGTGCTCAGCAGGCTGGCCGTCGAGCAGTACAGGACCGGCGCGATGACCCGGCGGGAGATCTCCACGATGGGCCAGCTCCTGCTGGTGGCCGGGCACGACACCACCGCCAACATGATCGCCCTGGGCACGGCCGCGCTGCTCGCGCACCCCGGCCAACTCGCCGCCGTCCGCGACGGCGATCCTGCCCTGGTCGCCAACGCCGTCGAAGAACTCCTGCGCTACCTGTCCATCACCCACACCGAAGCGCGCCGCGTCGCGCGGGAGGATCTCCAAATCGGCGGGCACCTGATCCGCAAGGGCGAAGGCATCATCGTCGTCAAAAGCATCGCCAACCGGGACCCGTCGGCCTTCCCCGCCCCCGACCGTCTCGACGTCCGCCGCCAGGCCCGCCACCACGTCGCCTTCGGCTACGGCGCCCACCAATGCCTGGGCCAGCCCCTGGCCCGGGTCGAACTGCAGGTCGTCTTCGGCACCCTCTTCCGGCGCATCCCCACGCTGGCCCTGGCCGTACCGCTGGAAGATCTGACGTTCAAGCACCAGGCCGTCTTCTACGGCGTTCGCGAACTGCCCGTCACCTGGTAGACCACCGAAGGAGAACCGCATGAAAGTCACCGTTGACCAGGACGCCTGCACCGGTTCGGGGCAATGCGTCCTCATCGCCCCCGGCGTGTTCGACCAGCGCGACACCGACGGCATCGTCCTGCTGCTTCATGACCACCCGGAACCCGGGCTGCAGGACGACGTCCGAGAGGCCGCACGTATCTGCCCTGCCCTGGCGATCAGGCTGACCACACCGTGAGCCGGCTGTCCCGCATCGTGGTCGTGGGGGCCTCGGCGGCCGGTCTGACCGCCGCCGAGACCTTGCGCTGGCACGGGTTCACTGGCTCGTTGACCTTGGTCGGCGAGGAGCGGCGGCCGCCCTACGATCGGCCGCCGCTGTCCAAACAGAGCTTGCGCGGCGCATGGGGTGCCGACCGTGTGGCGCTGCGCCGCCACGACGCGCTCACCACCCTGACAGCGGACTGGCGGCTGGGCGTCACCGCCATGGCCCTCGATACCGCGGCGCGCACCATCACCCTCTCGGACGGCAGCGCGCTCGCCTACGACGGGTTGGTGATCGCCACAGGGGTCACGCCGCGCCGCCTGCCCGCCGGGCACGAGCTCATCGGCGTGCATGTGCTCCGCACCCTCGACGACGCCCTTGCCCTGCGGGCAGGGCTGCGCACCGCCGGCTCAGTGGTCATCGTCGGTGCCGGCCTCCTCGGTTCGGAGGTCGCCGCCGTGGCCCAGCAGTCCGGCCGGAACGTCACCTTGGTCGATCCGTCGCCGGCGCCGATGACCCGCCAGTTCGGCGAGCACGTGGCGCGGCGGTGCGGCGAACTGCACACCCGGCAAGGCGTGGATCTGCGCTGTGGCGCCGCGGTCACCGCGCTGACCGGCCGCGACGGGCGGGTCACCGGCGTGGACCTGGACGACGGGGCTCACGTCCCGGCCGACCTGGTGGTCCTCGCCATCGGCGCGATGCCCTCAGTCGGCTGGCTGGCCGACAGCGGACTGGTTGTGAGCGATGGTGTGGAATGCGATCACACGTGCCAGGCCGTCCCCGGCGTCGTTGCCGCGGGTGACGTCGCCTCCTGGCACCATCCTCACCTCGGGCGCATGCGCGTCGAGCATCGGATGAATGCCACCGAGCAGGCCATCGCCGCCGCCGGAACACTCCTGGGGGCAGACACTCCGTTCGCGCCCGTTCCCTATTTCTGGACCGACCAATACGACGTGAGGATCCAAGCCTACGGCGTGACCGGCCCTGACGCCCAGTTCCAGATCGTCACCGACGATCCTGCCACCGGCCGCTTCGCCGCCCTGTACGGCGCCGACGGCCATGTCATCGGTGCCGTGACCTGGAACCTCCCGCGGCAGGCCCGGCTCTTGCGCCGCTACGTCGCCGAGCGGGCCCCCTGGCGGCAGACCCTCCGACAAGCTTCGACCACATAACCACGGCCGCCACCGAGCACCTCTGCCCGGCTGGGTTTGAAAGGCGGGATACGGCGCGTCCTGTCACCGGCTCCGTCTCGCAGAAATCAACGGGACAATCCTGGATGACATCGAGGACTGTCCCGTTTCCAGCGGGCAGCGGTGTCACGGATCGAGCGGAAAGGATCATTATCGCGGGCCACGGCGCCCACTCATCCTCTTGTTACTCGCGGTGGCGCTGTTGGCTATACCGCTGTCCTCCGAAGCCGACCTTGGTCACAGGGAAGATGCTGCGGCCCACGCGGCGGCGAGGGCCTGGTTGGCTGTGTCGGTGCCGTGCGACACCGAATGCCGGTCGGCTTCGACACCCCCGAGATCCGGGGCGGGGCGTGTCGGCGAGTTTCGACACCGGGTGCGTGACGTTCTGGTTCTCAGGGCTGTGTGACGGGCTGGTTTGCGATCGCAGAGGCTGCGCAGGAGGCGAGGTCCTCGCGTAGCCGGCGCTGCCGCTCCTGCGACAACGGCGCGAAGATCTGCCGTTCGACGGCGCGCACGGCGGCACTGGCCTCGCGCAGCGTCGATTGTCCGGCTCGGGTGAGCTCGGTTGGCAGTGCACGCCCGTGAGCGGCGTGAGCAGGCCGGGTGAGCAGGCCCCGCTCTTGTAGCCGGCGAAGGACGACGTTCATCGACTGGCGCGTGACGAAGGCGCGGCGGGCGAGTTCGGAGTTGGACAGTCCCGGATGCTGGCCGAGCAGTTCGAGGCATGCGTATTGGGCAACGGTGAGACCCAGTGGACGCAGCACTTCATCCATCGCGGTGTGCAGTGAGGCTTGCACCTGCTTGAGGACGTAGCCCACCGACTGGTCAAGGTCGCCAACGGCCTCTTCTTGCGTCATGTCAGGAGTATGACATAGCTTGTATGTCAGAAGCACTGACATACAGAAGGGATAGGCTATGAGTGGGCAGGTCACCTACTTTGAGCTGCCGAGCAGGGACATCGAAGCAACCCAGCGGTTCTGGGGCTCGCTGTTCGGCTGGACGTTCTATGAGGGCAACTTCCCGGGTTACTCGATGATCCAGGGGCCCGAGCCTATGGGCGGAGCGCCGCACGATGACTCGTCACGACACCCGCGCATCTTCTTCGCCGTCGACGACATCACCGCCGCTGTCGCCCGGGTGCGCGAACTCGGTGGCACGGCAGAAGATCCGGTCAATATCCCGTCTGGTGCCTACGCCCACTGCAAGGATGATCAGGGTGTGGAGTTCAGCCTGTCCCAGCAGGCAGGTAACCCCGGTTGAATCGCACCGAGATCACCGGGTCAGGGCAGAAGGGGTCCGGTCCCCGCCTGGGTCCGCTACTTCCGCTGGCGCTGGCCGCCTTCGCGGTCGGCACCGACGCGTTCGTGATAGCCGGTCTGCTGCCGGCCATCGCCGCCGACCTTGAGGTAGGTCTGCCGGCCGCTGGCCAGCTGGTGACCGTGTTCGCGCTGACGCTGGCTGTCGCCGCGCCGGTACTGGGCTGGCTGCTGAGCCCACTGGATCGTCGCAAGGCCTTGCAACTGGCGCTGATCGTGTTCGTCGTCGGCAACGTCATGACCGCACTCAGCCCGACCTACCTGCTGGCGTGGCTGGCCCGGATTCTCACCGCAGTCGGGGCGGCCACCATCACGGCCACCGCGTCGAGCGCGGCTGTCGCGATCACGCCTGCCGAACGGCGGGGACGTGCCATGGCGCTGGTCATCGGTGGGCTGACCTTGTCAACCGCGCTGGGCATGCCTCTCGGCAACTTGATCGGCAGCGTCGACTGGCGCCTCACGCTCTGGGCCGTCGCGGCCCTGGGCGTCGTCGCCGCGATCGGCATCTCGGTAGCGTTGCCCAAGGTTGCGCTCCCGGCGACAAGTCTGACGGCCCGCCTGGCACCGCTGCGCCAGCCCAAGGTGCTCACCATTCTGGTCGTGACCCTGCTGGTGATGGCCGGACATTACACCGTCTACACCTACATCGGAGCCGTGACCGCGGGCGCCACGGCCGGATCCTTTCCCCAGGCCATGACCATGATCCTGTTCGTCTGGGGCGTCGGGGTCCTGGCCGGCAACTTCCTCGCCGGCCATCTCGCCGACAACCTTCCGGGACGCGGGATCGCGCTCGCAGCACTCGCCGGCGGCACTGCGCTGCTCGCAATCAGCCCACTCGCAGTCAGCCACCTGGTTGTCGCGTGCGTATGGGCCGCGATCTGGGGCACAACCGACGGAATGGTCTCCGTCGTGCAGCAACACCGGCTGGTGACCCTTGCACCCGCCTCGGCACCAGTTCTCCTTGGCCTCAACTCCTCCGCGATCTACCTCGGAGTTGCGATGGGTGGTGGACTTGGCGGTCTGGCTCAAGACTGGCTGTCGGTCACCGTGCTCGGCGTTCCCGCTGCCGTCCTGGCATTGCTCGCCACCACCATCACCCTCGCCGAGGGGAGAACCGACACGGCGAAGGCCTCGCTCAGGGCAGCCGAGAGCCGCCGCTGACGCAGCCAATGGGCTGTCCAAAACGCCAATGGATAAGACCACCAGGGTGGAACTGCTCGCCGCGATCCGGCGCGATGCCCGGTCAGGTCTGTCGAACCATGCACTACAACGCAAGCGCGGCATCGGGTATCACACGGTCCCCGCCGCGTTGAACTCGGAGTGACCCGAGCCAGGTTGCGCGGGGGCTGGTGTTCCGATTGAGGATCCACTCGCGGAACACCAGCTCATTCCCTCCACCCTTCACGCCCGTCTCCCTCATGAGATCACGGCGCTCGTGATGCTCGCACTCCCGAAAGCCGCAGTCGAGCACACCGAGTAGAAAACCCATGCCGCCTCACGCGTCGGCGAGCCCGTCCGTGGAATTCCCTTCATGTACGTGATAATCGTCTAATATCACGTACATGAGCGATCATCGCGACGCGGCGACCAGGACAACCCTCCGCCGGGGCGGTGCGCGACTCCGGCACGTTATCCGGTACATCGCCACAGCCGTCCCGCAGCGGCCGGCATGAGCGCCGCCCCGAAGGTCACCGCGCTACGGGGTGGGGGCGTCACGCTCGCCGCGGCGGCCGACGCCTTCCTGGCCACTTCGCGCACGGCCAACGCCAACACCCACCGCGCCTACGCCTCGGCCATCGACCGCGTCATCGCCCTGCTCGGCCGCGACCGGCCGCTCGCCGAGATCTCCGACGCCGAGATCGGCACCGCGCTCACCGAGCTGTGGGGCGCCAGCGCGCCGGCGACCTGGAATCGCAACCGCGCCGCCATCGCCTCCTGGCTGTCCTGGTGCCACGCCAAGAAGCACTGGGCCGCCCCGTCGGTCCCGGCTGACGCCGAACGCCGCAAGGAGAGCGCCGACGAGACCCGCGCGGTCGCGAAAACCACCATCCACCGGCTGCTGTCGCGCCGCGACATCCCCCTGCGGGAGCGGGCGCTGTGGCGGATACTCTATGAGACCGCCGCCCGGGCCTCCGAGATCCTGGCGCTGAACGTCGAGGACCTCGACCTGGAGCACAGCCGCGCCCCCGTCCGCTCGAAAGGCGGCGCCACCGAGTGGGTGTACTGGGACCGCGGCACCGCCCACCTGCTGCCCCGGCTACTGCGCCTACCGGACGGCAGCACGCGCACGCACGGTCCGCTATTCCTGTCCGAACGCCGCCCGGTCCCCGCTCGCCGCCCGGCGGCCGCCGACATCTGCCCGCACACCGGCCGCGCCCGCCTCGGCTACGACCGCGCCCGCGTCCTGCTGGACAAGTACGCCGGGCTCGACCTGCACCAGCTGCGCCACAGCGCCGCCACCCACCTCGGCGACGCCGAGATCCCGCTACAGCTCATCATGGGCAAGACCCGGCACAAGAACCCCCGTACCGCCCTGCGCTACGTCAAACCCGGCGCCGAAGCCATCGCCAAGGTCACCGAGGTCCTGGCACCCCGCCGCCGTACCCACTGATCAGCGACTTCTCCTAGGCGAGCCGAGGACACTGCCCCTTTCTCTCGTACTTGGTCTAGCCTCCACTTGGTCTGCCTCCCTGCATCAACCCCTTGCCGCGCCAATGCCGTCTCCTCCGACGAGCGAGCCGCTCGCCTCAAGATCATCCCAGTGTGGGTTTTGGGCTTATGTGGGCTGGCCCCCAACAAGAGCGGTGCCACCCGGCTGGGGTTCGTTGTCTGGAGCGCTTGAGTCTCTGTCCTTGACGTGGATGACGTGAGCTGAACCTTGCCCGATCATGGTGGTGGATGCGGCCATCTCGTCACCACCGAGCTCGGCGCCGTGAGCATGGCCCCGACCTGCGGTGGCGCCTATTGACACGGAAACGGCCCCTTCGCGTCGTGCGAAGGGGCCGACTGTGGACGTGGTCCTGGCCTCGGTAAGAATCGCGCCACACGGCCCAAACGAGCGGCATCGCCGCAGGCCACGGTCTGCGACTGTGCGACCCGCCGAGGGCGGTTTCGGTCCGGGCATTCGGGGATGAGTCAGGCGCCGGCGGCTCGACAACGCTGGATCGGGCGTTCTCGCAGGTCGCGTTCCTCGCTGACTGCTTTCATGTCAAGCCGCCCGGGAGCTCCCGGATACGCACCGTCCACTTTGGGCCGTGTGGCTTGATCCTTACCAGCACCCCTACTTGGTCAGGGATTCGGCGACGAGTCGCCAGATGTCCGCGGCCAGGTCCATGTTGCCGCCCTGCTGGGCCTGCTCGGCGAGCTTGCGCAGCCCGGCGAGCGCCGTGTCCTGCTCGCCCTCCAGGAGCAGGACACGGTTGCGCAGGACGTCGAGCCGCATCCGCTCCTGGTAGGTGAGCAGGTCGTCGAAGCCGGTCAGCCGGTCCAGGACCGTGCGGGCCTCGTCGAGGTCGCCGGTGAGGACGGCGATCCGGGCGCGCACGGCCAGCAGTTGCTGCTCGATGGTGGGGGCGCCCGCGAACGGCAACGCGGCCTGGACTTCTGTGACACGCCGCCGGGCGGACTCCGTTCTGGGCGGATCGGCCCTGAGGTCGAGCCGGGCCGCGCCGAGGCGCAGGCGCATCCAGAGCGTCAGGTCGTCACGGCCGTCGAAGCCGTCGATGGCCTGGTTCATCAGCTCCGCGCCGGTGTCGAGGTCGCCTTGGCGGACCCGGATGTTGGCCACGGTCCACACGGCTTGGGCCCGCAGCGCTCCCGAGACCTGGTCCGCCAGCGTGAGCAGTTCGTCGGCGTGCCGGGCGGCGTCGGGCAGTCGTCCGGCCTCGGCCAGCGCCGACACCAGGGCCAGCAGTGTGGAGGCACGCACGCGGGCGGGCAGGGCTTCGCGTTCGGCCAGCTCGTAGGCGTGTGTTGCGGCATCGACGGCGCCGACGATCTCTCCGGTGCTGCGCATGCAGCGCGACAGTGCGGCCAGCACTCTGGACTGCAGCTCGGGTAGCCCGATCTGCGCGCTGAGCGCGGCCAGCTCGTCGAGGCATTTCCGCTGCTCGGCGTACTCCTGACGCCACTGACGCCATTCGGCGACTTGCCAGAGGGCCTGCCAGCGCAGCAGGGGGTCCTCCCCGCCGGAGGTTTTCAGGGCGTCGCTGAGGGTCTGGCCGCCTTCGTCCTGGCTCAGGCCGGTGGCCAGGGTCAGGCTCTGGGCCAGAGAGGTGGCGGTGGACTGGGTGAGTTCGGTGGGGCTGATGCCGAGCTGTGTGGCCAGGTGCGTGATGGCCCGTTCGGTGGGCTGACGCGCCCCTGACTCCAGCCGGGACAGGTATCCGGTGGACATGCCCTCGCCCGCGAGGGCGGCGAGCGTCAGGCCGCGTTCGGTCCTCAGCTGCCTGAGTCGGCGGCCGAAGACTGGTTGTTCGAGCATGTCCGAACTCCCGGGTAGCGGTTGACGTCGTCCGACGTCCGGAGGGTCACGCCCGAGGCTAGCTCATTTGCCTCCCTCTAGACAAGTTATTGCCAGTGCAGATGCCCGTACGCCACAGATCTGGCAATTTCATTTGGCAAATACTTGCCAAAGCTTTGGCAACGGCCGTAACGTTCCTGTCGTCGCCAACGGACCTCGTCGCCGACAAGCCAGAAGCAACCCGAAGGAGCACCGCCATGTCCCTCACCCTCGCCCTCACCGACCAGGACCAGCTCACCCTGCGCACCGCCGCCTGGGGCGCCGTCTCGCTGATGTCGGCAGCCGGTGCCGCCGGTTCGGCGCACAAGGCCGCCACCGAGGGCTCCATCGCCCTGACCTCCGCGACCGGCCTGGTCGGGCACGTGCTGGCCAAGGCGCCCAAGGGCGTGAAGTACGGCAAGACCGTGGCCGAACTGGCCGACCAGGTGCTGCCTGCCCTGACCGCCTCCATGAGCCTGCTGGGGCAGCAGGCCCCGGCCGAGGCCGACAACTTCCGCCGCACCGTCCTGGTCGCCATCGAAGCGTCCACCCAGAAGGAGCCCAGCCCCACCATGACCGAGATGGCCCGCAAGATCAGCGCAGCCCTCGACGCCGCCTCGGCCACGCCCGAGGTGAGCGCGGCGAACACCGTAGCCGGGCAGGTTCGCCCGGAGCTGCAGAAGATCATCGAGGAGATCGTGGACTCCGGTATCACGGGAATGCAGCTGCGGGTGAACGACGAGCGCGGTGAGTGGGTCGGCACCGCCGGGGTGCGCGAGCTGGGTTCGTCGGAGCGGCCGCCGGCGGATGGGCGGTTCCGGGTCGGCAGCGCCACCAAGGCGTTCGTCGCGACGCTGGTGCTGCAGTTGGTGGCCGAGGGCAAGATCGGGCTGGACAGCCCGGTGGACGGCTATCTGCCCGAGTTCGGGCTGGACGAGCGGATCACCGTACGGATGGTGCTGCAGCACACCAGCGGGGTCTTCAACTTCACCGGCGAGTACTACGAGGACGGGACGTTCGCGCCGGGGATCGCGTGGTCGGGCAAGGAATGGGTGGACGGCCGGTTCCGCACCCACCAGCCCGAAGAGCTGGTCCGGCTGGCGCTGTCCAAGCCGGCGCGGTTCGAGCCGGGCACGGACTGGAGCTACTCCAACACCAACTACGTGCTGGCCAGGCTGGTGATCGAGCGGGTCACGGGCCGCTCGTTCGCCGAGGAGCTGCGGCGGCTGATCCTGAACCCGCTCGGGATGACGGGCACCGAGGCGCCGGGCACCTCGACGGAGATCACCGGGCCGCACGCCCACGCCTACTACCGGTATGAGGACGGTGGCCGGGAGCACACGGTGGACGTCACCAGCCAGAATCCCTCGTGGATCTCCGCCGGCGGCGACATGATCTCGACCACCCAGGACCTGCACACGTTCTTCGCCGCGCTGAACGGCGGCCGGCTGCTGCCCGCCGAACTGCTGGCCGAGATGCGCAAGCCGGACCCGAAGATCGGCTACGGCCTGGGGATCTTCGAGCAGGACCTGGGCGACAACAGCGGCTACATCTACCACCACAACGGCGGCATGGCGGGCTCCGCGGCGCTGATGTACAGCACGCCCGATGGCGGCAAGACGATGACGGCCTCGGTGACCTACGTGGACGACGCCGACCTGTCCAAGGCGGCGGCGTTCCAGCAGGCGACGCAGCGGCTCGTCGACGCGGTGTTCCGCGACGGCCGGACCACGAACTGACAACAGCGACCAAGACCCCAGAGACGAGGAAACCATGAAGACAACGATCAGCCGGCGCACGGCCGTCGCGGCGCTCGCAGCGGCGGTGCTGGCGGGGACTGCCACCCCCGCCATGGCCACCCCCACCGGGCAGGATCGCCCGGAGCTGCGCAAGGCGATGCAGGCCTTCGTCGACGCCGGTTTCACCGGGATCCAGCTACGCGTACGCGATCAGCAGGGCGACTGGGCCGCCAGCGCCGGGGTGCGCAAGCTGGGAGCGGCCGCCAAGCCCCCGACCGACGGCAGCTTCTGGACGGGCAGCGTCATCAAGACCTTCACCGCGACCATGGTGTTGCAACTGGTGGCAGAGGGCAGGATCGAGCTGGACAGCCCCGCCGCCGACTACCTGCCCGGCTACGGGCTGGACGAGCGGATCACCGTACGGATGCTGCTGCGGCACACCAGCGGGATCTTCAACTACACCGGCGAGTACAAGCCCGACGGGACGATCGACGAGCCGGGGATCCCCGCCAACGGAGACGGGTGGGTGCCCCACCGGTTCAAGAGCTACGAGCCCGAGGAGCTGGTACGGCTGGCGCTGTCCAAAGGGCCGCGGTTCGAGCCCGGGACGCAGTGGAACTACTCCAACACCAACTACACGGTGGCGCTGCTGATGATCGAGAAGGTCACCGGCCACTCCTACGCCACCGAGCTGAAGCGGCGCATCACCGGGCCGCTCGGACTGCGGGGCACCCTCGCGGCGGGCAACCGGACGACGGCACTGCCCGGGCCACACGCCCACGGCTACTACCAGTACAAGGACAAGGTGATCGACCTCTCCCACCAGAACATGTCCCTGCTGACCGGCGCCGGTGACCTGATCTCCACCACGCAGGACTTGACCACGTTCTTCTCCGCACTGAACGGCGGCAAGCTCCTGCCTGCCAAGCTGCTGGCCGAGATGCGCACGGCGATTCCCACGTCGATCCCCGAGCAGGACTACGGCCTCGGCATATGGGCGCAGGACCTGGGCCCCGGCTGCGGCACCGTCTACCAGCACAACGGCAGCCCGCCGCACGGCTACGGGGCGCTGATGTACAGCTCGCCCGACGGCAGCAAGACCCTGACCGCCTCGGTGACCTGGCTGGACTCGGCCACCAGAGGTCCGGCGAAGGACTTCCTGACGCTTGTGGACGCCCTCGTCAAGCAGGAGTTCTGCGGCACGCGGGCCGGCTCGGCCGACCAGAGTGAACCGCCCGGACAGGCACGGCCGGACGGGCCTGGCTCTGGCTTATGAGGAGCGAGTGACCCCGCGCTGCCGCCTGGCGCGGGTCACCGTGCACGCGCCGGCCGAGGTCGTCGCCGATCGGATCAGCCCCGCGGTCGGAACGGTCGAACGCGTCGACGAACGCACTTGCGCCGTCTCGCCGACAGGTACGCACGAGCGACCGCCTGACCACCTGAGGCAAGGGCCGGCGTCACCGGAGGGGGCGGAAGAAGGCCTGGATGTCTCCGACAAGCAGGTCGGGGGCCTCCATCGCGGCGAAGTGGCCGCCGCGGTCGAACTCCGACCAGTGCACGACGTGGT
Source organism: Nonomuraea sp. NPDC005501 (assembly GCF_040605905.1). Lineage (NCBI taxonomy): Bacteria > Bacillati > Actinomycetota > Actinomycetes > Streptosporangiales > Streptosporangiaceae > Nonomuraea > Nonomuraea sp. NPDC005501. The sequence goes on from NZ_JBEXDT010000043.1 coordinate 26,966, forward strand.
GTTCGCGCTCGGCGATCCGCCGGACCCCGGCGTCGCCGGGGAAGACCGCGACGCCGTGCGGCAGCGCCGAGTACTCGGCCACCGCCCCCCAGCCCTTCTGTCCTTCCTTGTAGAGGCGGGCGGCCGAGGCGGCGGTCCCGGTGAACCAGTAGATGCTCACGTCGGTGAGCAACTGGTCGACGTCCACCGCGTCCTCGGGCAGTTCGCGGGCCGGGTCGGTCCACTCCTTGAACTTCTCCACGATCCATGCCAGCTGCGCCGCGGGCGAGTCGTGCAGCCCGAACGCGAGAGTCTGCGGCCGGGTCGCCTGGATGATGGCGTAGCCGGCCCGGTCCTGGTCCTGGTACTGGCCGAGGCGGGCCAGCTCCGCATGGGTGAGCCCCTCGAACTCGGCCGGGTCTCCGGTAGGGAACCCGAGCGCGCCGTTGACGTGCACGCCAGCGACGTTCCGGGGTGCGGCGCGGCCGAGCATCGGTGAGATGACCGAGCCGCTGTCGCCGCCCTGCGCGCCGTATCGCCGGTAGCCGAGCCGGTCCATCAGCTCCGCCCACGCCCGCGCGACGCGCTCCAGGTCCCAGCCGGTCTCGATGGTGGGACCGGAGAAGCCGAACCCGGGTATCGACGGGGCGACGACATGGAAGGCGTCGGCCGGGTCGCCACCGTGCGCCGCGGGGTCGGTGAGCGGGCCGATGATGTGCAGGAACTCGGCGACCGAGCCCGGCCAGCCGTGCGTGATGATCAGCGGCAGCGCGTCGGGTTCGGGGGAGCGGACGTGCAGGAAGTGGACGTCCTGCCCGTCGATCCGGGTCGTGAACTGCGGGAAGGCGTTCAGCCGGGCTTCGGCGGCACGCCAGTCGAAGCCGGTGCGCCAGTACTCCGCCAGTTTCTTCGCGTAGCCGACGGGGACCCCGTAGGACCAGCCCACGCCCGGCAGCTCGTCCGGCCAGCGGGTCGCGGCCAGCCGATCGTGCAGGTCGTCGAGCTGCGCCTGCGGAATGTCGATCCGGAACGGGTGGATCTGCAGTTCGTCGTTCATGTCTGCCACTGTAGGAACCGGTTAGGACAGGTTCAGTCCTAGGATGGGCGTCATGCTGGAGACATCGGCACGGCTCTTGCGGCTCCTGTCGCTGCTGCAGACCCCCAGGGACTGGCCGGGCGCCGAGCTGGCCGAACGGCTCGGCGTCTCGCACCGCACGATCCGCCGCGACATCGACCGGCTACGCGAACTCGGATACGCCGTGCACGCCACCGCGGGCACACCCGGCTACCGGCTCGGCGCCGGCACCGGGCTCCCGCCGCTGCTGCTCGACGACGACGAGGCGGTCGCGGTCGCCATCGGGCTCGGCACCGCCGCCGTCTCCGGCGTGGCGGGCATCGAGGAGACCTCGGTCCGCGCCCTCGCCAAGCTGGAGCGGGTCCTTCCGTCCCGGCTCCGGAACCGCGTCGGAGACCTGCGGTCGGTCACGGTGCCGCTGTCGGGCCCGGCCGCGGCCGTGGACCCGGCCGTGCTCACCGCGATCGCCGCGGCCGTCCGCAACCGGGAGAGCCTGCGGTTCTCCTACCGCTCCCACGACGGCACCGGGGATCGCCGCATCGCCGAGCCGTACCGGCTGGTCAACTCGGGCCGCCGCTGGTACCTGGTGGCGTGGGACACCGGCCGGGGCGCCTGGCGCACGTTCCGTGTCGACCGGCTGCGCCTGCACACCCCGAACGGGCCACGCTTCACGCCCCGCGAGCCGCCCAGCGCCGACCTGGTCCGTTACGTCTCGGAGCGGATCTCCGTCGATCCGTACCGCTACCGCGGCCGGTTCACGGTGCAGGCCCCGGCCGAGGTGGTGGCCGGCCGGATGCCGCCGACGATGGCGGTGGTCGAGCCGGTCGGCGACGGCGCATGCGTCCTCAGCACCGGATCGAACTCCCTCGACGAGCTGGCCATGTGGGTCGCGCAGCTCGGCGTCCCGTTCGAGGTGCACGAACCGCCCGAGCTCGTCCGGCATATCCGCGCACTCGGCAGCCGCCTCCTCGATGCGGCGCGGGAGCACCCGACCACCTGATGAGCCCGCACCGGCTCAGCCGGCGGCGAGCCGGAAGGCGTCGGCGTTGCGTGCACACCAGCCGGCGAAGGTGCGGGGCTTGCGGCCGAGCAGTCGTTCCACGGTGTCCGTGCGGAATCCGGCGGTGTCGGCGCGCATGAGGGCGAACCCCTGGATGATGGCGTCGGCCAGCGCCGGAGGCGCCCCGTGGGGGAAGCGGGAGGTGACGGCCTCTTCCGGGGTGGCCGTCGCCCGGACCTCGATGTCCCGGCCGGCCGCCGCGGCGAGGACCTTGACCTGCTCGGCGATGGTGAACAATTCCTCGCCGGTGAGCACGTACTCCCGGCCCCGGTGGCCGTCCCGGGTCAGGGCCAGGGCGGCGACGGCGGCGATGTCGGCCGGATCGATCGGCGCGTACCGGCCGGGCCCGACCGGGTCGAGGACGTATCCTCCCTCGCGGATCGTGGGCAGCCAGTCGAAGGCGTTGGTCATGAAGCCGCCGGGCCGCAGGAACGTGGCGGGCAGGCCGGAGGCGCGGACCACCTGCTCGCGTTCGTGATGCCAGCGGCCCATGGCGGGCATCGGGTCGCCGAGGACGTTGAAGGAGGACAGGTGCACGATGTGGCTCACCCCGGCGGCCCGTGCGGCGGCGACGGCGTGAGCGGTGTGCTCCACGCCGATGCCGGGGGTGAGCAGGAACAGGCGGTCCGCGCCGGCGAAGGCGGCCGGCAGCGTCGCCGGGTCGCCCAGGTCCGCGACGACGCGTTCGGGCCGCTGGGGCAGTGCGGCGGCACGGGCGGGGTCGCGCACCAGGACGCGGAACTCCGCGCCGATGGCGTCCAGCTCGTGGACGAGCTCGCGGCCGACGTTTCCGGTCGCGCCGGTGACCAGTATCATGAGAACTCCGAAGTCGATTACCGGTTAACGATTCGAACGTTAACCGGTACACGATCAGCTGTCAATCGAACCGTGTCGTCCCCGCGATGTCACCGGAGGCCGTGCGATGCCCGAGTTCCTGGACCTGCACAGCAAGATGTCGAAGGCGCTGCGGGCGGTGGCCGACACGGCCATGCGGCGTCACGGGCTGCATCTCGGGCAGGACCACCTGCTCGCGGTGCTGTGGCGGCAGGACGGCCGCACCCCCGGCGAGATCGCCACCGCCCTCAACGTCACCACTCCCAACGTCGTCAAGGCGGCCACCCGGATGGCCGCCGCCGGCCTGCTCACCCGGCGCCGCGACGACAAGGACAACCGCCTGGTACGGCTCTGGCTCACCGAAGCCGGACGCGCCCTGCAGGAGCCCATCGAGAAGGAGCGGCGCTCGATCGAGGAACAGGTCACCGCCGACCTCACCCGGAGCGAACGTGAACACCTGCTCAGCGCGCTGACGAAGATCCACCGGTCGGCGAACGCCCTGCTGAACCGACCCGGCGACCAGAACGAGTAATTCGTTTGTCGGCCGCCGTGCAGATCACCGATGATGGCGGCCATGGCCACGACACGACGAGCCGACATGTTCACCGCGGACGGCAGGCCGTCCGACGACGACCCGCGTGAGAACGGACCGACGCTGGGCGACGAGCGCACCACGCTGGTCGAAGCCCTGCGCTCCGCACGCCTCACCTTGGAGCTGAAGTGCTCAGGTCTCGACGCGGAGGCCATGGCGCGGCGTTCCGTCGAGCCGTCGACGATGTCGCTCCTGGGGCTGGTGCGCCACCTGGCCGAGGTGGAGCGTGCGTCGTTCCGCGGGACGATGGCGGGACAGGACGCGCCCCGGCTGTTCTGCTCCGACACCGACCGTGACGGTGACTTCGACGGCGCCGTTCCCGACCCCCAGGTGGTGGCGGAGGCCTGGGAGGCATGGCGTGCTGAGGTGGACTTCGCCGAGCGGTTCGTGGCCGAGGCGCCCAGTCTCGACATCACCGCGGACGATCCGTTGAACCAGCATGGCAGCGGGGGAGGAGCGATGTCGCTGCGCGAGATGCTGGTCGGAATGATCTGGGAGTACGGCCGCCACATGGGCCACGTCGACCTGTTGCGCGAGCGGATCGACGGACGCGTAGGCCAGTAGCGGACCCACCCGTGGGCAAGGCGCCTCGGCCGTTCCGGGCCGGGGGAGGGAGTCGAGCGGCGCGTCAGGCGATGCGGACGATGCTCTTGCCGTGCGTGTCGCCCTCGGCCAGGCGCTGGATGGCGGTATCGAGGTCGGACATCTCGTACTCGGCGGTGACGTCCACGCGGACCTTGCGGTCGGCCAGCAGCCGAAGTGCCCTGGTGGCGCTGTCGGCCAGACGCTCCGGGTGGGTCTGGCCGAGCAGGTTGCTGTTGTAGGTCAGGGCCGACTTTCCGGCCATGAGCAGGTCGTTGGTGTCGATCTCGACGGGGTCGAAGGTGGCGATGTTGCCGTAGATCGCCAGGCGGCCGTGCGGCGCGAGCCGCTCCAGGCTCGCCAGACGGGCCGGTCCGCCGATGGGATCCAGGATCACGTCGAACCGCTCGTCGGCGAGCGCGCCCGGGAAGTCCTCGCGGGTCACGAGCAGGTCATAGCCGAACCGCGTGGCGTACTCGGTCTGGGCGGCGCCGCCGACCACTCCCACGAGCCGGGCGGCTCCGGCGGCCTTGGCGAACTGGGCCGCGAGCGTGCCGACGCCTCCTGCCGCCGCGTGGATGAGCACGCGGTCACCGGGACGCACCCGGCCGACGGTGTTGATCAGGTCGTAGGCGGTCGGGGTGACCCAGCCGAACCCGGCGGCCGTCCGAGGGTCCAGGCCGGCGGCGTCGAAGGTGAGGAGGTCGGGCGCCACCACGACCTCGGCATAGGCTCCGGCACTGGTCAATGCGGTGACACGCTGACCGATGCGACCCGCGTCCACGCCCTCACCGACGGCGACGACTCGACCGGCGGCCTCGAACCCGGGCACGAAGGGACGCGGAACCGGAAAGTGACCTCTGCGGACGAGCACGTCACCGTACTGGACTCCGGCGTAGTCGACCCGGATCGCGACCTGCCCCGCCGCGGGGACGGGCTCGTCGATGTCGGCGAGGGTGAACCGGTCGTCTGTGTCGAGAACTACGGCCTTCATGATTACAGCTCCCTGCGTTGACTCAGTATCCTGATACCGAGCGACTCTATGAGTATCAGGTACCTGAGTCAATACAGGGAGCTGTTGATCCTTGACCGAGATTCCCGCCGAGGAATACCTCTGCACGCGCATCCGCCGCACCGAGCAGGCGCTGATGGCCCACCATGAGGCCGTCCTGCGCGGCTACGGTCTCACCATGACGCAGTACACCGTGCTCCTGACGCTGTCGCGAGAGAACGGCATGTCCGGCGCCCAGCTCGCCCGCTCCTGCGGGGTCACCCAGCAGACCATGGCCTCCGTCCTGACCGGCCTGCAGAACAAGGAACTCATCGCCCGCGAGACCTCACCCGTGCACTCCAAGGTCCTCATCGCCTCGCTGACCGAACACGGCCGGCGCGTGCTGGACGGCGCCTACCAGGAGGTCATCGTGCTCGAACGAGCCCTCGCCGAGAGCTTCACGCCGACGGAGCGCGACGCGCTGTGCGAACTCCTCGAACGCGCCACCACGGTCCTGATCCAGCAGACACCAGATCCCGGGTCGCGTCGCGACGGTTGACCCTGACGCAGGGGCAACCGCTCAGCATGGTCGGCATGACAACGAAGAAGAGGTTCGACCGTGCTCGCTGGCAGGAGCGCCTCGATCTGCTGCGCGCCAGTCATCACGTGCCGGGCGCGGCGCTGGCGGTGCTGGTGGAGGGCGAGATCCACGAGTTGGCAAGCGGGGTGCTGCACCGAGGGACCGGCGTGGAGGTGACGACGGACTCGGTGTTCCAGTCCGGTTCGATCGCCAAGGCGTACACGGCGACGCTGGTGATGCAGCTCGTCGACTCCGGTGAGCTGCGGCTCGACAGCAAGGTCGTCGACGTGCTGCCGGGCTTCGCCGTCGCCGACGACGAGGTCACCAGGAGCGTGACGATCGGGCGGCTGCTCAGCCATACCAGCGGGATCGCCGGGGACTTCACCCACGACACCGGCCGCGGCGACGACTGCCTCGCCCGTTACGTGGAGGCGTGCGCGGACCTGGGTCAGGACTGCCCGCCGGGCACCGTCGTGTCCTACTGCAGCACCGGGTATGCGATCCTCGGCAGAATCGTGGAAGTGGTCACCGGTCAGACCTGGGACGACGCGATGCGCGACCGGTTGCTGGCGCCGCTCGGTCTGGAGCATTCGATGACCTTGCCGGAGGAGGCGCTGCGGTTCCGGACGGCGATGGGCCATATCGGGGAGCTGGGAAGCGACCCGGAGCCGGCGCCCGCGTGGGACATGTTGCCCCGCTCGGCCGGGCCGTACGGGCGCGTCCTGGTCACGGCCGCCGACGTCGTCCGCTTCGCGCGGATGCATCTCGACGGCGGCGCCGCGCCCGAGGGCACGCGCGTGCTGTCCGCCGAGTCGGCGGCGACGATGCGGCGACGCGCCGTCGACTGCCTGGACAGATGGACGTTCATGGCGCACGCATGGGGCCATGGGTGGGCGCTGTACGACTGGGACGGTGTCACCGGCTACGGTCACGACGGCGCCGCGCTCGGGCAGTTCTCCTACCTGCGTGTCGTGCCGGGCAGCGGCGTCGTCGCCGCGCTGCTGACCAACGGCGGCGGCGCGGGCGGTCTGTTCGTCGACCTGTTCCAGGAGCTGCTCGGTGAGCTCGCCGGGGTGCGGATGCCCGACGCCTTCGCTCCCGCCGCGAACCCGCGGCCGGTCGATGTCGCCGCGCTCGCGGGCACGTACGAACGCGAAGGCATGCGCCTCACGATCGGCGCGCGGGACGGAGTGCCGCGTCTGCGCCTGCAGCTGACCGGCGGGAACGCCCGCTACTCACCGCCGATCGAGACCGACCTGGTGACGGTGTCCGACACGGTGCTCGCCATGCCGGGCCTCGGCCCCGTCAGCGCGCCGTGGCTGCCACTGGTGTTCGGAACGCTCCCGCACGGCACACCGTACGTCTACTTCGGCATGCGGGCGACACCGAGGATCGACTGAAGGAGGCCGGATGCTGACCATCGGCGAGCTGGCGTCGTACGCCGGAGTGACGGTGCGCGCGGTGAGGCACTATCACGCCAAGGGGCTGCTCCCGGAGCCGGCGCGGGACCGCTCCGGCTATCGGAGGTACGACGGTGGCGCCGTGGTCGAACTGATCAGGATCCGCACCCTGGCCGAGGCCGGGGTCCCGCTGGCGCGCGTGCGGGAGCTGCTGCGGGCCGGCGAGGAGGAGTTCGCCGCGGCGGTCGCGGACATCGACAGGCGGCTGCGGGCGGAGATCCGGGAGCGGCAGCGGCACCGGGAGCGGATCGCCCGCCTCGCCGCCGGGGACAACCTGGCGCTGCCACCGGAGGTGGTCGAGTTCCTCGACCGGCTGCGGGCGCTGGGCGTCGACGAACGGATCGTCCAGGCCGAGCGCGACGGCTGGATCCCGCTGGCCGCGCACTCACCCGAGCGAGTCCCGGAGTGGATGGCACGCAAGCGGGAGCAGATCGCCGACCCGCAGCTGATCGACTTCTATCTCACCCTGGGCCAGGCTCTCGACCGGACCGACGACGACCCGCGGCTGGTCGAGCTGGCCGACAAGGTGGCCGCCTACATCACGCGGATGGCCGACGAGCAGGGCGAGGACTACGTCGACGACACCGACATCGAGCCACCGTTCGTGAAGCTGATGGACACGCTGGCGTTCGACACCGTGCCGCCGGCCCGCCGGCTGATCGAGCTGCTGAAGCAGCGCGGCTGGACCGGCTGGACCAAGCTCGAGCGCGTGGAGCCGGAGCCACGGTCCGCCGTCGACGCGCAGGACGAGCAGGACGCACGGTCACTTCGCGGCTCGCGGCGGGGACAGGAGCCCGGGGGTCGCCGGAGCGCCGGTCTCGACGCCTCCGAACAGGGCCCCAGTCAGCCGAGGTAGAAGTCCTTGCGGGCGGCGACGAACTCCTCGACGGTCAGGGGCCGCTTCCCGGTGATGCGCTCGACGTCGATGGTCGCCCTGTCGTAACGGTTCGCGCGGTGCAGCTGCGCCATGGTCGCGATGTGCTGCTCGGTGTGCTGTGGCAGGCCCGCGTTCGCGAGGACCTCTGTGCGCCACCATTGCAGGGGGACGTCCAGATAGGTCACCGTGCGGCCGAGCGCCTTGGAGAACTCCTGGGCTACTTCGGTCATGTCGAGCGCCCGCGGCCCGGTCAGCTCGTACACCTTCCCGGCGTGCTCGCCGGGATCGCGCAGGATGGCCGCGACCACCCGGGCGACGTCGTCGGCAGCGACTGGCGAGGTGCGTCCGGTCCCGAACGGCAGCGCCAGCGTGCCGTTCTCGCGGATCGACCGCGCCGCGAGGACGGTGAACAACGGATTGTCGAGGAACGTCGTCGGGCGTACGTGCACCACGGGCAGGCCCGACCAGTCCAGCACCTGCTCCGCCAGCCAGTGCAGCCGCTGCTGGTGGGATTCGGCGGTGCTGGTGGCGGTCATCTGCGACACCGTCATCTGCGACATGTCCACCAGCAGGTCGAGTTCGCCGTACGCCTTCGCGACCGTGGCCATGACGGTCGCCGCCAGCAGGTGGTCCGGGGACACACTGAGCCCGAAGTACGTCCGGCGGACGCCGTCGAGCGCGGCCGCCACCGTTTCGGCCCGGGTCAGGTCCCCGGTGACGACCTCGGCGCCCAGTGCCCGCACCTCGGCCGTGCGGTCGTCCTCGCGGCGGACCATGACGCGGACCGGCACGTTCTGCGCGCGCAGCCGCTCGGTGACGAGGCGGCCCACGCCGCCGGCGCCGGTGACGAGAACGAGGTCGTGATCAGCCATCGGTGGCTTCCTTCCGGAGGTGCTGCCTCGGCCAGGCCCTGGCCGCTGCACGGGTGGTGGTCCGTCCTGGTGCTCGACGCCGCTGCTCGGAGCGAACACCGTTTCCGCCGATGCGCCGGTGATGCCTCCTTCATCGGAGGAAGAGGTTGAGGAGAACTGCGGTGCGCTTGCCGAAGCGGGCGTACACGCGTGCTTGTACGTGACTGCTCCTGGCGTGACTGAGCGTTCGCCATCCTTCGATGCCGTGGTATCTGCCCACCCCGCCGGCGCCGACGCCGCCGAAGGGCAGGTAGGCGGCGCGCTGAGCTTGGCGGATGTGATCGAAGCGCTCCGCGTCGGTCGGCTGTGTGGTGACGTCGGTGATGGTCATGATGGCGTTCCTTGGCCGTTGGTGAGGGCGGGGGAGGGCTGCGTGTGCCGGAGGCGGGCCATCCGGCCCATGAGCCGGACCATCGGGCGGCGTGGCAGGAGCTTGCTGGCGAGGGCGAGCGGGCGGCCGTTGGTGATCACCGACGGGGGCGCGGATCGGCGGTCGAGCGTGTCGAGGGCAATCGTCACGACCTGCTCGGGGGTTGCCCGTTTCGTGCCGTAGTCGGCGGACTGGCTGCCGGCGACGTCGTAGAACTCGGTCCGGGTGGCGCCGGGGCACACGGCGAGGACGCGCAGGCCGGTGCCGCGGGTCTCTTCCCACAGCGATTCGGTGAAGCTGAGGACGAAGGCCTTGGTGGCGCCGTAGACGCTCAGGTATGGGGTCGGCTGGAAGCCCAGCAGGCTCGCGACGTTGATCAGGACGCCGGTGCCGGCGGAGGTCAGCGGGTCGATGTAGGCGCGGCTGAGGTCGACCAGCGCGCTGACGTTCAGCGCGATCATGCTCTGCAGGCGGTCGGGATCCTCGTCGGCGAACGCGTTGTGGGTGCCGAAGCCGGCGTTGTTGACCAGTCCGGTGGCGTAGATGCCGCGGGACTCGAGTTCGGCGCGCAGCGTGTGGCCGGCGTCGGGCAGGCCGAGGTCGCGGGCGACGGCGGTCACCGTGACGCCGTGGGCGCGGGTGAGTTCGGCGGCCAGGCTCTCAAGCCGGTCCGCCCGGCGGGCCACCAGTACGAGGTCCGCGCCGCGGCGGGCCAGTTGGCGGGCGAATTCGGCGCCGAGGCCGGAGCTGGCGCCGGTGACGATGACGGTCTGGCGGTGGTAGTCGATGGTGCTCATGGCATTCACTCTACGCACGCCTTTGCACTGAGTGCAAGTAGATGCATCGTGTGAGGTGACGTACCATCTGTGCATGGTTCAGAGACCGACACCTCTTCGGGAACAGACCCGCTCCGTGGTCCGCTCGCTGCTGGCCCGGACCGCTGTCGAGCTGTTCGCCGCCAAGGGCTACGACAACACGACCCTCGAAGAGGTCGCCGCCGCCGCGGGTGTCTCCCGGCGGACCCTGTTCAACTACTTCCGCAACAAGGAAGACCTCGCGCTCAGCGGCCTGGCCGAACAGGGTGAGCTGATCGCCGCGCGCCTCGCGGAGCGCCCGGCCGGCGAGGATGCCTGGGTGGCGCTGCGCGCGGCGTTCCAGGTGCTCGAGGAGATCGACATGACAGCCGAAGGGCGCCTGGAGTTCATCACGCTGCTGTTCGGCAACGACTCCCTACGCGCCGGACACGCCGAGAAGCAAGCCCGCTGGCAAGACCTGTTCGTACCGCTGATCGAGCCGCGGCTGCCCGACTCCGACCGCCGCACCCTGCAAGCCCGCGCGATCGCGGCCGCGGCGATCATCTGCCTGCAGGCAGCCAACGAGGAATGGGTGCGCCAGGGCGGACAGGTCGACCTGTTCGACCTCTACGACACCGCCGTAGAGGCCATCCGCCGCCCCGCCTGAAACCGGCCGCATCCAGGGGCCCGGTAGCAATGAGGAGCAGCTGCGCTCGTTCCCGGAGATCACCAGCGACGAGTTGATCCGGTAATTCACGCCCGCGCCGAATGGTGCGGCCGTTCACCAGGCGGGGTAGCAGGCGGGCGGTGGCGGTGGCCCAGTGCACGTAATCGATGGCGCCGCCTTTGCTGGTGACGCGGGCGCGGCGGAGGTGGGGGTCGAGGTCCTCGATGTCGAGGGAGAGGATCTTCTCTGCTCGGGCGGCGGTTTCGTGGAGCATCCGCCACAGCAGCCGTTCTCGCAGGGCGTGGCCAAGGTCGGTGAACAGCGCTTCCAGCCGGGCCTGCGGGATGGCGCGGTCCTCGCGCCGGGCGGTTTTGCGGCGTTGCAGGCGGCGGGCTGGGTTGGTGGCCAGGACGTCCTGGCGCTGGGCCCAGGTGGTGAAGGAGACCAGCGCTGACAGGTGCCGGTTCCAGGTGGCGGCGGCCGCGCCGTGCATGTGCGCCATCACCGCGGCGTAGTCGTCGGGCGCGAGCTCGGGGACCGGGCGGGGGCCGGCGAGCCCGGTGAGGCGGTTCAGGGTGCGGGCGTAGCTGGTGCGGGTGGTGGCGGTCGGCAACGATGCCGGGAAGCGCTCGACGGCCTCGGCCACGCCCGGCCCGGCGGCCGGGCTACCGTCTGATCCGCTGTCTGAGCCGGGGCCGGGCCTGGGAGTGTCGGCCCGGCTGCGGTGAGCGGTGAGCTGGGCGAACCCGCTGTGAGCCGGGTGTGCGTGACAGGGAATACCAATTCTCTGCCACTCGTAGATGCCGCCGATGCACGAGAGTGAGCGGCGGTGCGCAACCCTTTCCCCGAACAGCCATCTGCATTGACATTGCTAGTTATTTCAGTCACGATTGAAACTACTAGCAGTCTTGTAGGAAGTGACCCATGGAACATGTGACCTTCAACAGCCTCGGCACCCGCTGCGCGGGTGATCTCTACCTGCCCGAGACGAGCGATCCGGCCCCCGGGTTGGTGCTCGGGCACAGCGGGGTGATGGTCAAGGAGGCGCTGGCGTTCTTCGCGCCGTACTTCGTGAAGGCCGGCTTCGCGGTGCTGGCCATCGACTACCGTACGGTCGGTTCCAGCGAAGGCGAGCCGCGCGGCCTGGACTACCCGGAACGGCAGGTGGAGGATTTCCGCAGCGCCGTGTCCTACCTGCAGACCCGTCCCGAAGTGCAACCGGAGCGGATCGGGGTGTGGGGCGTGAGCATCGGCGGCTCGGTGGCGGCCCAGGCCGCCGTGCTCGATCGGCGCATCAAGTGCGTCGTGGTGCAGAGCCCCAGCGTGTGGAACGGATGGCGCTACCTGGAACGCCTCCTGGGCCGTACCGGTGTCCACGCGCTGCGCGACCAACTGCAGCAGGACTGGCAGCGGCGCTACGAAGGCGGGCAGAGCGCTCGCGTGCCGCACCTGACGCTGGAGGGCGACAGCGTGAAGGACACCCCGGACATGTCGACCCGCCTGTTTCCCACCTACCGCAACGAGAAGACCCTCGACTCAGCCGAGCACCTGCTCACCTTCGCACCGGAGAACCTCATCCACCGGCTCGCGCCGACGCCGCTGCTGATGATCGCCAACGGCGGCTGGGACCCGTACCACATGCTCGAGGAGGCGCAAAGTGCCTTCGCCAAGGCGGGCGAGCCCAAGCGGCTCGCGGTGCTGCCCTACGACGTGCTCGGCCTCTACACCGGCCCGGGCCTGGAGGAGGCGATGGCGCTCGCGATCGACTGGTTCGACCTTCACCTGCGCAAGACCCGGCTTGCGGACATCACCCCGACACCCACCTACGAGTCGGTGGCCGCCATGACACAGTGAACCGGCACACGATCAACAACGGAGGATCCGACGATGAGCAATGAGGAACAGCGGGACCGGCTGCTCCGCTGGGTGGAACGGGTGGCCGCCTTCTGTGTCGAGGAGTGGGGGCTGCCGCCCATCACCGGACGCATCCTCGGCTGGCTCATGATCTGCGATCCGGCCGAGCAGTCCGCCGGCCAGATCGCGGACGTCATCCAGGCCAGCCGGGCCTCCCTCACCTCGAACATGCGGTTTCTCACGGCCATCGGCCTGGTCAAGAAGGTGAGAAGGCCCGGCGATCGCACCTCCTACTACCGCATCGAAGACGACGCCTGGCAGAAAGTCATCCAGCGCAAGCTCGAAAGCCTGAGCGCGTTCGGCGAGATCGCCGACGAAGGGCTCGACATCGCGGGCGGCGAGGGGCACCGCACCGAGCGCATCAAAGCCGCCCACGACTCCCTGACGTGGCTGCAGAACCTCGCAGCCCGCCATCCGCTACGCCGGTAAGGAACCTCCATGCACCGCTGGCAACCCGAACTCGGGCTGATCCAGGAAACGCTGCTGCTCACCCTCTACGCCAGAGCCCTGGACGCCACGCAGCCCAGCCCGATCCTCGGCGACACGCTCTCCGCCGACCTGGCCGACAAAATCGACTACGACTTCCCCAGGCTGAAGGTCAAACCCAACCTCATTGCCACCACCGCCCTGCGGGCCAAGAAGCTTGACGACGTCGTCCGCGCGTACACCACCGCTCACCCCGGATGCGTAGTGCTCGACCTGGGCTGCGGCCTGGACACCAGGATGTCCCGCTGTGATCCACCGCCGAGCGTCGACTGGTACGACATCGACTTCCCAGAAGTGGTGAACCTGCGATCCGAATGTCTGCCCGGCCCTTCCCACCTGGTCGGAGCCGACCTCACCACATCCGGCTGGCTTGCAGCCATCCCCGGCGACCGGCCGGCGATGATCGTCGCCGAAGGGCTGCTTCCCTTCATGCCCGGCGACTCCTTCCAGACAATGACCCGCGAGCTGGCCGGCCATTTCCCGTCAGGCGAACTCGCGCTCAACGGCTACACCCGCTTCGCCGCCTGGGCCATGAAGTACCACCCGACCATCAAGGCCCTCGGCATCAAAGCCGCCCAGGGCTTCGACGACCCCCGCGAACCGGAGTCCTGGGGCGCCGGCCTCGAACTGATCGAGGAGCAGATCCTCACCCGCGCACCGGAAGTGGACCGGTTCCCGCAGCCGCTTCGCGCGCTGACCCGTCTCACCGCTCGCAGCACAGCCTTATCGCGACAAGGAGCGCGGATTCTCCGCTACCGGTTCTGACCCCGCGCCGGCGGCGGTGGCGACAGGCAGCGTTCCTTCAGCTCGTGAAACGTGCCGCCGAAGGCGCTGGGGCGATGGGGCGGAAACGGCCGCGAGTGCACCCGCCCAACGAGATCGCGCGCTATCAGTGAGCTGGGCGAACGAGCCTTGGCGTACGTTTCCGTTCGCGCACACTCCGACGGCCGCTCCCTTGCGGTCAAGTCGAGAACAGTACGCGAGGTTCAAGGTCGAGCCGGGTCGTCGGGTTCTGATCCGGCGGAGTCAGATCGAGCGTCCAGTTGCCGAACCGGCGCACGGTGTGGGTGAGGTACGGCGAGACGGTGGCCAGGTCATCCAGGTCGACGGGCCGGCCCTCGGCGGCGATGTTGTTGGCGGCATCGGTGATGTCGCAGGCGGTGGAGTAGATGACGCAGTTGACGATCAGCCCGGCTCGCCGCCGACCGGCTGTGGGCGCCCGTCCGACCAGGGGCAGCGAACCCGGCTTGATAGGCAAGTCGCTACTTGCCTATGGTGGGGGTCATGGCGGAGGATGTCTTCAAGGCCCTGGCCGACCCCACCCGCCGGCGCATCCTCGATGAGCTGGTCGAGCGGGACGGCCAGACCCTGTTCGAGATTTGCGCACGACTGGTGACCAAGCACGGTCTCGGCCTGTCCCGCCAGGCGATCAGTCAGCACCTGGCGGTACTGGAAACCGCGGATCTGGTCCGTTCGCGGCGCGAGGGCCGCTACAAGTTCCACGATCTGAACACCGAACCCCTTGAGCTCATCATCACCCGGTGGCTCAGGCGCGACACACCGGAGGCACCCCATGAAGATCCACCTGACCAGCGTCTTCGTCGATGACCAGGACAAGGCCCTGCGCTTCTACGCCGACGTGCTCGGCTTCGTGAAGAAGCACGACGTCCCGCTGGGCGAGGACCGCTGGCTCACCGTGGTCTCACCGGAAGACCTCGACGGGACCGAGCTGCTGCTGGAACCGGACAGCCATCCCGCCGTGAAGCCGTACAAGGAGGCGCTGGTCCAGGACGGCATCCCGGCCGCCTCCTTCGCCGTGGAAGACGTGGCGGCGGAGTTCGAACGGCTGCGCGGGCTCGGGGTCCGCTTCACCCAGGAGCCGCTGGAGATGGGCCCGGTCACCACAGCGGTCCTGGACGACACCTGCGGCAACCTGCTCCAGATCGTGCACAGCAAGTAAGGACCACGTCGGCCGATGCGACGATGATCCCTTCGGGGCCGCGGACGTGGCAGCGCCGGTAGCTCTCCTGTACCTGGCACGGAGCCGTCACCACGTTCTCGACACCGGAAGCGTGCCAGTTTCGGCTCCTGCTTCCGGCCGTCACCGCGCCCGGCACTCGGGTCCGACTCATCCGCCGCTCAGCAGGAGCCGGCTTCAGCCGAGGGGGGCGTCCCCGTCGCGCAGCGCGGCCAGGGCGGGCGCGTACATGCGTGCCTTGATGGTGCCGAGCGTCGCGCCGGCCTTGGCCGTCAGGGTGCGGGCGATCTCCACGGCGGTACGTCGCACCGCGTCCTCCTCGACCGCGCGGTCCACGATGGCGGCGGCCAGGGCGTCATGGCCGCCGTAGCGGCGGGCGGTGGCCATGGCCTCGTGCGCGGCCTGCGGGGTCAGCCGGGCCTGGATCAGCGCCGACATGCCCGGGGTGAACGGAATGTTGATGTCCGCCTCGGGCAGGCACCAGTAACCGCGGTCCGCGCGCATCACGCGGAAGTCGTGGGCCAGGGACAGCATGGCGCCGGCGGCGAAGGTGTGACCCTGCAGGGCCGCCACGGTGATCACCGGCAGGGCCAGCATCCGCGCCAGCAGCTCGTGGACGCTGACGACATAGTCCCGGTGCCGGTCGGCGTGGGCGAACAGCCAGTCCAGGTCCAGGCCGTTGGAGTAGAACTTCCCGGTGGCGGCGGTCACCAGGGCGCGGGGCCCCTCCGCCTTCTCCACCTCGTCCAGCGCGGCGTTGACGGCGTCGATCCAGTCGGGGTGGAAGCGGTTCTCGTTGTCGCCGAGGTCGAGAACGAAGACGTCGTCCTGGCGGTCGAGCATGGGCACGGCGGCTCCCTCGGGCGGAGTGGGCGGCAGGTCACGCCGTCGTCGGCGATCAGATTCTACCGCCGAGTAACTTACGCCCTCCGGCAGAGCGCCCGCAACGCGAGCCGCCGGGCTCGCCGTGGGGCGGTGGCCCGGACGGCTGGTGTTCCGGTGGGGGATCTCCGGATGGAACATGTGATCGTCGTGATAAGTTCGGTGTCGCTGTGCTTCTGTATCGAACCGGAGGAGGTGAGACCGATCAACGCTGTGACAGGTCGGGGCTCCCTCTCTCGCATGGCCTAGGGAGCGCCCGCACAAGGCATCCCGAAAGGCTCTGAAACGCGCATGCGCTTCACCTCTCAGACGTCGATCGACGGCGTCACCGAACGATCCTTCACCCTCGGCGAGACCCCCGGCGTGCTGTGGACGCCGGACGACGCCGAACCCCGCGCCCTGATCCTCATCGGACACGGCGGCGGACAGCACAAGCAGGCCCCTGGCGTGGTGGCCCGCGCCATCCGGCTGGCGGCCGAGCACAGGTTCGCGGCGGCGGCCATCGACGCCCCCGCCCACGGCGGCCGGCCCAGAACCGCCGAACACGACCGGATCATCACCGAGATGCGGGCCCGCATGGCCGGCGCGGGCGACCCGCTCCCGCTCCTGGCCGAGCTCCACGCGCTGCTGGCCGCTCAGACCGTCCCGGAATGGCGCTCGGTCCTGGACGCGCTCGGGGATCTGGGCCCGGTGGGTTACTGGGGCATGTCGCTGGGCTGCGCCCTCGGCATCCCGTTGGTCGCCGCCGAGCCGCGGATCCGCGCGGCGGTGCTGGGGCTGAGCGGGACGTCGTCGGCCTCGGCCGAGGCCGCCGCCGGGGTCACTGTGCCGGTGCAGTTCATGGTGCAGTGGGACGACGAGCTGGTGCCGCGCGAGGATGCCCTGGCCCTGTTCGACGCCCTGGCCTCCGGTGAGAAGACGCTGCACGCCAACCCCGGCAAGCACGGGGACCTGCCGGCCTTCGAGGCCGACAGCGCGTTGCGGTTCTTCGCCCGTCATCTGAGCTGACACCGCGGCCTGTCTTCCACTCCGGCGGACCGGTCCTGTTACCTTTTCCCGTCGGCACTCGTCATAGGTGCGACGACCGCATACGAACGGACGTCGCACCGACGAGTGAATCGAGAACAGGGATGCTGACCAACATCATGTACGTGACGATGTACGTCACGGATCAGGACCGTGCGCTGGAGTTCTACACCGAGGGACTCGGCCTGGAGAAGCGGATCGACGTCTCGGGGCCCGACGGACGGTTCCTCACCGTCGGCGTTCCCGGCAGCCCGGTGCAGATCCTCCTGTGGTCGCATGCGGCGGCCGCGGGACAGCCGGGCGAGGTGGACCAGGATGCCGCGCCCGGTCCGCTGATCCTCGAATCCGATGATCTGCGAAAGGATTTCGAGATCATGCGCCGGCGCGGCGTCGCCTTCCAGGAGGGGGAACCCGTGGACTATCCGTTCGGGGTCCGCGTCGAGGCGGTGGACCCGGACGGCAACCGGGTCTCGCTCCGCCAGCAGCGGAAGCCGTGACCGCCGACCCGTCCGGCCTGGTGACCGAGGCGTTCGAAGCCCAGCGCGATCGGCTGCGCGCCCTTGCGTACCGCGTGCTGGGCTCGCACGCCGACGCCGAGGACGTGGTCCAGGAAGCCTGGATGCGCCTCGTCCGCCAGGACGGGGCGACCATCGGCAACCTGGCGGGCTGGCTGACCACCGTGGTCGGCCGGATCAGCCTGGACCTGCTGAGATCGCGTCAAGCCCACCCCGAGACCGCCTACGGCCACGAGTTCGCGGATCTCGTGGTGACGCCCGCCGACGACCCCGCGCCGGACGAGCAGGCGGCGCTGGCCGATTCGGTCGGCCTCGCCCTGCTCGTCGTGCTCGACTCGCTCGCCCCGAGCGAGCGCCTGGCGTTCGTCCTGCACGACATGTTCGCGGTCCCGTTCCACGAGATCGGCCAGATCCTGGGCAAATCCGCTGACGCCACCAAGATGCTCGCCAGCCGCGCCCGCCGCAAGGTCCAAGCCAGGGACCGGCCGGCGGGCCCCGGCCGCGAGCACCACGAGGTCGTCCAGGCATTTCGCGCCGCCGCGCTCGGCGGCGACTTCGAAGCGCTCCTGCGTGTCCTCGACCCGAACGTGAAGCTGACCGTCGACACCCCCGCCGGCATGGTCGTCACCCTCGGCGCCACCGAAGTCGCCGCCGGCGCCCGCAGGTTCTCCGGCGAGGTCGCCCGCCAACGACCCGTGCTGGTCAACGGCGTTCCCGGCCACATGTCCTGGCGCCCCGACGGAACCCCTCTCTCCGTCATCGCCTTCACGGTCACCGAAGGCCGGATCACCGCCATCCACATCATCGTGGACCCGGCCAAACTCGCCTCGATCCAGCTGCCCGCCCCGGCCTGAGCCGGGGCGGGCCCCGAGCGCGGACATGTGGACGTGGACGGGGTGCCCGCTCTCCGCATGCCGAAAGCAGACCTCACCAGCGGTCAGACCGGGTCCTCGCCAGCCGGCGAAGGCATCGGGTGTGGACGCAGGACCATGAGCGAGCCTTCCGAGGTCGCCACCATGGCGAAGGGGAACCGGTCCACCTCAAGACAGAGCGCGACGTCATCGGGATGGACTCCTTGACGCACCCCCTCCGCCAGCTCGGTGGCGGCGCGCGACTCGGCGGCGCGGCGGAGGAACTCAGCAGCATCCGTCCCAGCCTCGGTGACCCTCCGAGCGATGTACTGAGCACACGCCAGATCTTCATCGGCCTGCCCGTCCTCGCCAGTGACCACGAAGGTGACACTGTCACTCCTGCGCGTCCGCAGGAGCCGAGCTGTTGCCTCCGCCACCACGAAGCCGGCGCACAGCACCAGCTCCGCATCCTTGACCGCGAGGGCGCCGACCGTCCCTGCCGTGGTCTTCTGCACGACGGTCCGTCCGCCAAGGTCGATGGACCGCAGCAAGCCGGGGGAGTTGACGATGTCGAACCCGGGCGCGGGCGGACCGTCTTTGAGCGCCACCCAATCCGGGTGGCGAGCCTTGAGCGCCAGGGCCTCTTCCAGCGACTCAGCGAGAACGATCTGCTCCGCCCCCCGGGCGAAGGCCCAGGCGGCCACCGTGTAAGCACGCATGACGTCGACCACGACCGCCACGGAAGGAACTTCGACCAGCTCAGCGATACCAAGGAAACGAGCATCCATGCCGGTCATGTTCGCGCATGCCCGACCCGAAGCACCCAACAAGTGGTACGCGTCACATGGACGGTCTCGGAACGCGTGTGGACGGCGCGACGCCGGCGATCTTCCGGGGAACCGTCCGTCGCGAGGTCTTACGGTTTTCCGCCATGGAAGTCGGAGGTTCGCCCCCATGGTGGCCGTGCCGGCGGCTGCCTAGCGTTGGCCGGCGTGATCAGTCTCAAGAATCTGACCAAGCGCTACGGCGACCGGACCGCCGTCGACGACCTGTCGCTGGAGGTGCGGCCGGGCGCCGTGACCGGGTTCCTCGGGCCGAACGGCGCCGGCAAGTCCACGACGATGCGCCTCGTCCTCGGGCTCGACCGCCCCACCGCGGGCACGGCGCTGATCGGCGGCGTGCCGTACCACGAGATCAGGAACCCGCTGCGCACGGTCGGCGCGATGCTGGACGCGCGGGCGCTGCATCCCGGACGCAGCGGGCACGCGCACCTGGCGGCGCTGGCCCGCAGCAACGGCATCGCGCACGGCCGGGTCGCGGAGGTGCTGGACCAGGTGGGGATGGCGGCGGCGGCGCGCAAGCGGGCCGGCGTGCTGTCGCTCGGCATGAGCCAGCGGCTCGGCATCGCGGCCGCGCTGCTGGGCGATCCCGAGGTGCTGATGTTCGACGAGCCCGTCAACGGGCTCGACCCCGACGGCGTGCGCTGGGTACGCCACCTGATGCGCTCGCTGGCGGGGGAGGGGCGCACGGTGTTCGTCTCCAGCCACCTGATGAGCGAGATGCAGCTGACCGCCGACCACCTGGTCGTGATCGGCAGGGGACGGCTCATCATGGACGCGCCGCTGGCAGAGGTGATCGCCGGCAGCGCCCTGACCGCCGTGGCCGTCCGCACGCCGCACGCGGACGAGCTGGCCGTACGGCTGGGCGCCGCCGGGATCACCGTGGAACGTCTCGGGGAGAACCAGCTCGTCGCCACCGGCGCCACGATCGAGCGCGTCGGCGACCTGGCGTACGAGGCGGGCATCCGCGTGCACGAGCTGCGCACGCGCGAGGCGTCGTTGGAGCAGGCCTACCAGGAGCTGACGGCGAGCAGCGTGGAGTACGGCACCGAGAAGGCGGGGGTGTGACCATCATGACCATGGGGAGCGGAGAGCTGGCCCGGGCGGTCGGCGCCGAATGGGTGAAGCTGTGGTCGGTGCGCTCCACCTGGTGGTGCCTGGCCGCGGCGACGGTGCTCATGGTGCTCAGCGCGTTGATGCTCGGCGGGGCCACGGTCACCGACATGGTGCGCGAGGGCGTCGCGGGGGCGCGCCTGACGGCGAGCGAGCCGGCGGTGTCGGCGACGTCGTTCGTGCAGTTCGCGCTGGTGGCGATGGCCATGCTGGCGGTCACCTCGGAGTACGCGTCGGGCGGCATCCGCGCCACGCTGCAGGCCACGCCGATCCGCGGCCGGGTGCTCGCCGCGAAGGCGCTGGTGGTGGCGCCGGTGATGGTCGCCGCGGGCGTGGTGTCCGGGGGCGCGGCCACGGTGGCCGTCTACGCGGTGCTGTCCGCCGACGTGTTCGGCGGGCTGGTGGAGCTGCCGCCCGCCGAGGTCGCGCTCGACCTGCTGCGCATGGGCGTCTTCTTCGCCCTGGTGGCGGTCATGGCGGTCGGCGTGGGCGCCGCGATGCGCAGCGCCGCCGGCACGCTGACGGTGATGTTCATGCTGCTGATGGGTTTGCCGCTGATGCTGCTGATGACGGGTAGCCAGGCGGCGCTGGAGGCGTCGATGCGCATGCCGCTGTTCGCGGGCCTGGCGTTCATGGGCAGCACCGACAACCTGACCGGTGGCCCGATCCCGTACACCGCCGCGGAGGGGCTGGCCTGGCTGGCGGGGTGGACGGCGGCGGCTCTGGCGGCAGGCCACGCGCTGCTGCGCCGGCGTGACGCCTAGACTGCTGGCCGTGTCGGGTAACCGGGTCGCGCGCACCCTGGTCGGGGTGCTCGCGGGCGCGGCCCTCGGCGTCGCCGAGCTGCTCTTCCTCTGCGTGGCCTGGCCGGCGTCCCTGTTCGCGTCCACGCGGCCCGCCGCCGGGCGTGGCCTGGCCCGGCTGACGGCTCTCGAACGCCGGCGGCTGTCCCGGTGGCTCGGCCACGACGCCGAGCCCGGAGGCGGCGGCTACGGCTTCCTGGCCGCCCGCGCCGCTCTGGGGGTCGTGGCGGGGTACGTCCTGGCGGCCGGCATGTTCCTCACCGGTCTGCTGCTGGCCGGAGGGCTGTGGGCCGTGGCCACGGGCCAGGGCGAGCCCGTGGCGGTCAACCTGCCCGGCGTGCGACTGGTCACCGACACCGCGATCCTCGGGCTGTCCAACGCGGCGTTCCTGCTGGTCCTGCTCGCGGCCGCGACCGCCGTCGCGGGCGCCGGCGAGCGGCGGCTGGCCGGTCGTTTCCTCGGGCCGGGACGGCAGGAGGTGATGCGCAGGCGCATCGCCGAGCTGACCGCGACCCGCTCGGGCATCGTCCGGGCCGTGGACGACGAGCGGCGCCGGATCGAGCGCGACCTGCACGACGGCGTGCAGCAGCGGGGCGTGGCGCTGGCCATGCTGCTGGGCCGCGCCCGGCACAGCGCCGACCCCGCCAGGACCGGGGAGCTCGTCGGCCAGGCGTACACCGAGTCGCGCCGGCTCCTGGACGAGCTGCGCAGCGTCGCCTGGCGGATCTACCCGACCGCGCTGGACGAGCTGGGCCTGCGCGCGGCCCTCGCGGGCGTGGCCGAGCGGTCGGGCGGGCCGGTGACCGTGCACTACGGGCTGGCCGGGCGGCCCGTGTCCGAGGTGGAGACGGCCCTGTACTTCGTCGCCCGCGAGGCGATCACCAACGCGATCAAGCACGCCGGCGCGGGTGACATCCTGGTCGTGCTGAGCGAGGACGAGGAGACGGTCAGCGTGGCGATCTCGGACGACGGCGCGGGCGGCGCGGACCCCTCGGGCGGCGGGCTGTCCGGCCTGGCCAGGCGCGTCCTGGCGCTCGACGGGTCGTTCGCCGTCGACAGCCCGCCGGGCGGCCCCACCAGGATCACGGCGACGCTGCCCAAGGAGGCGCCGTGCGGGTGATCCTGGCCGACGACTCGGTGCTGCTCCGCGAGGGCCTGGGCCGGCTGCTCGACGACGCCGGTCACCAGGTCGTCGCAGCCGTCGGTGACGCGCCGGCGCTGCTCGCCGCCGTCGAGGAGCACCGCCCCGACGTGGCCGTGGTCGACGTGCGCATGCCGCCGACGCACACCGACGAAGGGCTGCGGGCGGCACTGGAGATCCGCGAACGCCTCCCGGACGTCGCCGTGCTCGTCCTGTCGCAGTACGTGGAGAAGACGTACGCCGCCACTCTCCTGGCCGGGCACACCGAGGGGCTGGGCTACCTGCTGAAGGACCGGGTCTCGGAGGTGGCCGACTTCCTGGACTCGCTGGAGCGGGTACGCGCGGGCGGCACGGTCGTGGACCCCGAGGTGGTCCGTCAGCTGCTCGCCCGCACCACCCACGCCGACCCGCTGAGCAGGCTCAGCCCGCGCGAGACGGAGGTGCTGCGCCACCTCGCGCAGGGCTACGTCAACACGGCGATCGCCGAGCGCCTGCACGTGTCGCTGAGCACGGTGGAGAAGCACATCAACGCCATCACGGAGAAGCTGAACCTGCCGCGCGATCCCGGCTACAGCCGCAGGGTGCTGGCCATTCTGCGCTACCTCGACCATTGACCGCGCGCGGATCGTCCTGCTGCCGGTCCTGCGGCGGCCCCGTTGTCCCGTCCCTTTGCAGCGTCGCCGGCGGTGCGCCGCACGCTCAGGGCTCTGCTCTTCCGGTGGCCCAGGCCCACGCGGCGATGGCGACCCGGTTCCTGGCGCCGATCTTGTCGTGGATCGAGGCGATGTGGTTCTTCACGGTGCCCGGGGAGAGGAAGAGCTCCGCGGCGATCTCGGCGTTGGTCCTGCCGTGCGCGACCATGGCCACGATCTGGTCCTCTCGCTCGGTGAGGACGACGTGCGGCGACTCCTGCGGCACGCCGCGCCGCCGCAGCAGCCGGACGGTGAGTTGCGGGCTGATGAGCACGTCGCCGTTCATGGCCGCCCGGATCGCCTCGATGAGCAGCGTGGGTCCGGAGCGTTTCAGGATGAACCCGGCGGCGCCGTGGTGCAGGGCGGCGTGGACGTACTCGTCGAGCCCGAACGTGGTGACGACCACGACGTGGATGCCGGTCCCGGCCAGGGCGCGGGTCACCTCGATGCCGTCGGCGCGCGGCATGCGGATGTCGGCGAGCACCACGTCGGGTTTGATCGTCTTCGCGGTGTCGATCGCGGCGCGGCCGTCGGCGGCCTCGGCGACGACAGTCATGTCCGGCTGGGCGTCGAGGATCATGCGGAAGGCGGCGCGGATGCCTTCCTGGTCGTCGGCGATGAGGATTCGGGTGACCACTCCGGCGATTGTGCCAGCGGCAGGCGAGCCGTCAGCGACCACCCGTCCGGCAGCGCCCGCGTCACCAGCTCGCCGCCCTGCTCCGCCACGAGCGCGGCCAGGCCGGGCAGGCCGGACCCGCCCCGCCGGCGGCTTCTCGTGCGGGCGACGCCGTCGTTGGTCATCGTGATCTCCAGGGCCCCGGCCGAGGCGCCGACGCGCAGGCCGACATGCCCGGCCCCTGGCGCATGCCGCCGGACGTTGGTCAGCCCCTCGATCACCACCCGGTAGGCCAGCGCCGCGGTCTCCACCGGAACCGTCACGGCCGGGTCCATGCGCAGGCTGACGCGCGTGGGGCCGACGGCGGAGAACCGCTCGGCCGCCTCGGCGATGCCGCCCAGATCGCCGACGGGGCCGAGGGGCCGGTCGTGGTGCAGCATGTCGAGTGTGCGGTCCAGCATCGACAGGGCCCGCTGGCCGGCGGCCTCGACGCGTTCGAGAGCCCGCAGCGGATCGCCCGCCACGCCGCCCGCCTGGGCGTGCGCCACCATCTCGCCGATGTCGTGGGCGACGAAGTCGTGCAGGTCCCGGGCCAGTCGCAGCCGCAGAGCGGTGCGCGTGTCGGCCACCGCCCGCTCCTGCCGTACGTCGAGGGAGCGCAGGTAGGCGCCCACGGCGACGGCCGCCAACGCCCCCAGCCCCCAGAACGCGCACACGCCCACCGCCTCCAGCGGCGAGGCGGGCGTGAACACGCGCAGCAGCCAGCCGGCCGCGGCCAGACCCGCCGCCGACGAGGAGAGCACGGCCTGCCGGAGGGGGGCGTACCGGACGACCAGGCCGACCAGCACCATCAGCGCCACGCTCTCGGCCATCCCCAGCGCGCCGGCGCCCGACGGGGCCCGCGTCACGCCGCTGACGTGGGCCGCCGTGACGGCCAGGGACACGCTCGCGGCCAGGAGGGCCGGCGCGGCCAGACGCGGCCTGAGCCGGGGCCGCGACAGCCCGGCCGCGGCCACCGCGACGGCGACCAGCCCGGGCACCATCTCCGACATCAGGGCGAGGGCCCATGTCACGTCCACCCGATGAAGATACGCGCACCGGACGGTTCACCCGCGAGTGCCGAACGGCACCTCTTCCGGCCTCCAGGGGTGCCGATCGGCATCTGGTTCACCGACCGGCCCCGCCATGAGGCTGATCACATGAAGACCTTCACCTCTGCCTGGCGACAGTATGCGGCGGCGTCATGGGCGCTGGCCTACGGTGTGCTCGGCGCCGCGTGGGCGCTGGGGACGCCGGGCTTCCCCTGGGGCGCCACCGACCCCGACCCCGACGGGGCGCTGTCGATCCTGGCCGGCACGACGCCGGGCTTCGGCTGGTGGATCGCCGCCTTCTGTCTCCTCATCGCGGTGACGGCGCTGGCGCTGACCCGCCGGAGCGGCCGCCGTGCGCCGTTGTTCGTGGCCTGGCCCGTCGCCGCGCTCCTGATCCTGGTGATTCCCGACTCCCGGCTGATGATGGGCGTCGCCTACACGCCGCTGCTGCTGGCCGCCCCCGTCCTCGGGTGGGGCCTGGGCGGTGCGACCTTCGCCGACGCCTGGCCGTGGCCGGTGCTCAACCAGCTCGTGTGCGTGCTGGGCGGCCTGCTGCTGGCCGCCGCCGCGCTGGCCTACGGACGTGACCAGGGGCGCAGGAGCTGGTTCACCCCGCAGCGCGGGCGTGTCGCGGTGTACGTGGCGGTCGTGGTGCCGCTGGTGTACTGCGCCACCCGGTGGGCGTGGGCGCTGGGCGTTCCTCTCGGGGTGAGCAAGGCGTTCCTGGCCGAGGGCGAGGGCGGCCTGTGGCTGGCGGGCGCCTATCTGGCGACATTCGGCGCGTTCGGCGGCGTGCTCACCCTCGGGCTCACCCAGCGGTGGGGCGAGATCTTCCCCCGCTGGATCCCCGGACTCCGCGGCAGACGGGTGCCGCCGCTGCTCGCGGTCGTCCCGGCCGGGTTCGTCTCGATCATCATCACCGTGGCCGGGCTCACCTATCTCCGCTGGACGATCGCCGGCCGGTTCGCCCTGGAGGAATGGGGAGCCTGGCTGCCGGAGTGCTTCTGGCCGATCTGGGGCGCCGCGCTGGCCACCGCCACCGTCTCCTACCACCGGCGTCGCCGGCAGACCACAGCCGAGGTGGCCGCCGGCCACGCTCCTCCGACCGGTAGGAGTCTCAGCCGAACGTGACGACGCGGCTGCCACCTCTGTGCGGTCAGGTGCGACGGCCGGCCCGCGTCCGTCAGGCGACGCCCAGGACGAGCTTGCCGCGGGTGCGGCCCTCCTCGCCGCGCCGGTGCGCATCGGCGGCCTGTTCGAGCGGGAGGACGGCCTCCACCTCGATCGCCGCCTCGCCCCGGTCGATGAGGCCGGCGATGTGGGCCAGCCCCGGCCCGTCGGGCTCGACCAGGAACGGGGTCGCGCGGACACCCGCCGCATGAGCCCGCTCCACCAGCTCGGGGGAGACCCCCGACGGGACCACCACCAGCAGGCCGCCGGGGCGCAGCACGCCAAGCGACCGCGTGCTGGTGTGGTCGTGCCCGTCGCCCACCAGGTCGATGACCACGTCCACGTCGGCCACCGCGTCCTCGAAGCGGGTGGTGGTGTAGTCGCCTCGGCGCCGAGCTTGCACAGCCACTCGTGCTTGGCGGCGCTCGCGGTCGTGATGACGTGCGCGCCCAGGTGGCGGGCGAACTGCACGGCCAGGTGGCCGACGCCGCCCGCGCCGGCGTGGACGAGCACCCGCTGCCCCGCCTGGACGCCGGCGGTGTCGGTCAGGGTCTGCCAGGCGGTCAGAGCAGCCAGCGGTACGGCGGCCGCCCGCAGGTGGTCCAGCGTCGCGGGCTTGCGGGCGAACTGGCGGGCCGGGGCGGTGACGTACTCGGCGTAGGCGCCGGCCGCGCGCGGGAACCACGGCATCCCGTACACCTCGTCGCCCGGCTTCCAGACGGTCACGCCGAACCCGACCTCCTCGACCACCCCGGAGACGTCCCAGCCCAGGATGAACGGCGGCTGGCCGAGCACCCCCGCCATGCCGCCGCCGGAGCGGGTCTTCCAGTCCACCGGGTTGACCCCGGCGGCGTGCACCCGTACCAGCACCTCGGTGGGCAGCGGTTCGGGGCGGGGGACGCGGACCGGCTCCAGCACCTCGGGACCGCCGAACGCGGACTGGCTGATCGCTCGCATGGTGGGCGTCGACATGCTGCTTCTCCTCGCTTGTTGTGCTTGGTGCGACGATCCCGGAAGCTATCCGTCAGGCGGTAGTAACCCGCAAGGGGGATTACTATCTGTTGGGTAGTACGAGAGGAGCCCCAGCCGTGATCCTGAGATGCCCCACCGGGGAGCACGACCGCCACGATGTCTACTCCGCGCTCTGCCCCTGCCGCGACGTGCTGGATCTGCTGTCCAACAAGTGGTCCACGCTGGCGATCGGCGCCCTGGAGGACGGGCCGCAGCGCTTCGGCGAGCTGCAACGGCAGCTTCAGGGCGTCAGCCCCAAGGTGCTGACCCAGACGCTGCGGCGGCTGGAGGAGGCGGGCTTCGTGGACCGCACCGTGTACCCCGCCGTGCCGCTGCACGTGGAGTACGCGCTGACCGAGCTGGGCCGCAGCGTGACCGTGCCGATCGGGATGCTGCGCTCCTGGGTGGAGGAGCACCTGCACGAGATCCCCGCCCTGTCGTAGGGATGCCGCGCTTGGCGCGAGAGGCTATTCCTTCTGGGTCAGCTGTTGTCGTAGGAGATCGTGACGGAAGTAGTACAGGTCGCCGACCTGTCTGAGCACGCCGCGCCGGTGGCCGTCCTCGATGAACGTGGCCACTCGCCAGGGCAGGCGGCCGGATGCGGCGAGCAGGGCACGGGCCAGGAAGAGGCGGAGCCGGAAGGCGGACAGGACGGACAGAGCGAGTACGGTCATGAGGGAGGCCAGAGCCAGCGCGTCCGAGGAGATGGACGGCCGGGTGACGGCGGTGTACACGACGGCGATGTCAAGCAGCCCCACCTGTAAGGCGATCAAGCCGCGGGAAAGCGTCACTTGGAGCCAGAGCGCTGCCCCCAGCGCAATGACGACCCCCTGATCGGCTCGCAGGCCGGCGCCCATCGTGAGAAGCCCGAGGACGAAGGCGAAGAAGGCCGATGCCGCGATCCACGACCTCATCAGGCTCGAGGGGGGCGGCTCTTGACAGTCTTTGACGAAGACGTAGACGAAGGTGGCCATGGCCATGGCCGTTCCGAGGAGAGCGCCCCCGACGGGGCCTGCCGCCACGTCGAAGGCCGTGCCGACGCACAACCCTGACAGAAGACCGAGGATCAGGCCGTAGACCCAAGAGGGGACGAGGTCGATCAGCCCTGGCCATGAGATGCCCCGCCGACCGCAGTGCCGGGCCAGGAAGCACAGCCAGTGACGCGCGGCGTCCGGGTGCCAGGCGGCGCTGGGCTGCTCATACGCGCTGGAGCGGCTCGGGCTGCCGGATCGGCTGCGCCCGTGGTGGCCGGCGGAGCTGGAGTAGAGGGCCGGCACAAGCTCTCTGAGGAGATGGACCTCAAGATCGCGTCTGGTCGTGAAGGTGAGCAAGTGGTCGGGATTCGCCGCCCGTTCGGCGTAGGCCACGCGGGCCAGGGACAGGGCCAGCGGAGTCGACAAGCCGCGGGCGAGTTCGCCTTCCGGGTCAGCGGTCAGTTCGGCGAACACGTTGGACCATCCTGGCAGCCGGGCGGGTTTCGTGGTGATGGTCAGGTAGTCACGGATGGCGGCGACGTCGAGCGGCTTGATCTCGATGGCGGCCGCTGCCGTCAGGACATCCGCCTGCTGGGAGTCGATCGTGGCCAGGTATTCTGCGGTACGGCTGGTCAGGACAAGGGGATGCCTGGCGCTGAAGGCAGCGTTGATCTGGGTGAGAGCCAGCTCCCGTTCGGAGGCGGGCATCTCGTCAAGGCCGTCCAGGATGAGCAGGAGCCGGTCCAGGGACAGCGGCTCGGCGGGGTCGTAGTCGTAGTCCTTCACCAGACGGGCGTAGATCCAGCCAACGATGGGCCGGCTGGAGGGGGTCCACGTCGAGAGCCGCAGGATGACGGGGACGGGGCCGCCCTGTTCGCGGGCGGACAGGCAGGCCAGGGCGAAGCGCATCACCAGCGAGGTTTTGCCGGAGCCGGGCTCACCGAGCACGACCAAGCGTGTCCGCGGCAGCTTGGTGTGAATGGTGTGATAAAGGTCGTCCAGACTGCCGTCGAGGTCGATGGGCAGGTCATCGCCGCCGATGACACGCCAGTGGTCGCTGACAGGCGGGCCGACCGTACGCCAGGAGACGGGCAGAGGCTCCGGATCCAGGAGGCGCTGCCGCAACTCCTCCGACTTCCATACCTGCTCGACCTTGGCGGCCAGCCGTTCGGCATGAGCCGCTATGGCGTCCGCCTCCGGCTCGGCCACGTCCAACGTACCGAGGTCGCCCCTGCGCTTGGCTCTCTGTCGTAACCAGCCGATCATCGCCGCCGAGGCGCCCAGGGCGGTGACGACGAAGCTGAAGATGCTGGCCCACTGGTCGGCGTACTCACGACCCTGGGAGACGAAGAGCACGGTCACAGCGATGGCGATGAATGGCACGAGGATGGACGTGGCGACCAGTGCCCACCAGTACCACCCACGGAAGTCCGAGTTCGAGCGCGCCACGCGAGCCGACATTACTAGGAGAGGTGCGGGGAAGCGGTTTCGTGATGCGGACCCGGCTGTATCGCACCGGTCATGACGCGGGCCGCTGATTCACCCGGTACGGCGGTGCCGTGAACCGCGGTCAGAATGTGGCGATCGGGTTGACCGGGCTGCCGGACGTGCCGGCGAGGCGGACCGGCGCGACCGCGAGGTGGAAGTCCCACTGGCCGAGCTCGGCGGCCGTCGTCGCGCACGCCTCCAGGTCGCAGTTGTCGAGCAGCCACAGACCCATCGCGACGAGGCCCACGGTGTGAACCGGCATCGCCATGTCTTCGTACCCCGACGGCTGAACGTCCTGGGGGGTGTCAGCGCCGATCAGCGCGACCTGCCGTTCCTGCAGCCACGGCAGGCATGACGCGTGCCACCCGGGCTGCGTGAAACCGCCGGCCGCACCGGCCTCGTGCCGGACGCGGCCGTAGCCGGTCCGCAGGAGTACCGCATCGCCGGATCGCACCCGCACACCCTGGCGACGCTCGGCCTCCTCGAGATCGTCGGGATGCACACCCTGCCCCGGTTCCAACCACGGCACATCGCGCACCTTCGCGATGTCCAGCAGGACGCCACGCGTGATGATCCCGTTCGCCGCCGCCGTGACGGCCGCCCACGCCGATCCCGTCGCGGCGTCGACCATCGAGTGCGACCGCCCGTTGTACATCGTGCCGTCCCAGAAGATGTGGCACGGCGAGTCGACATGGGTGACGGTGTTGCCGTGGAACGTGATGCCGAGCCGCTCGGACGAATAGCCCCAGTGCCGGTCGTTGCGGAATCCGGGCAGCGGCATGTTCTCGGCACCCGGCATGTCGGCGGCGCACGGGCACGTCGTCGTCGACCGCTCCATCTCCTCCGGCACGGCGACCTCCCACGCGCACGACACGCTCCTGCCGTGGCGCACGGCGCGCGCCGCCGCCAGCCGGACGTCGTCGGTGATGTGGTTCAGAGTGCCGAGCTCGTCGTCGTCGCCCCACCGTCCCCAGTTCGACAGCGTGTCGAAGTACCCGAGCACGTCGTCCTGCGTGGGCATCGGTCGCCCTGCCGTCATCTCAGCATCGACTCCTCCGGTCACGCGGTTCGAGGCACCGCGGGCACGGTGTCCCGCCCTCTCCTTTGACCTGCCAGGGCCGCTGGAGCCGGCACGATACTAGATCAACGGGCCGGCTGCGTCCACGGACCGGGTGGCTGGCCGAGCACGTCGCAGCCTTGGTCAAGGCCACCGAGACGCCCGCCCGCCCGGCCCGACGCCGAACGCGAGCAGCTCGGCGAAGGCGGTGGTGAGCGGGTCGGGCCGGGTGCGGGTGTAGGCGGTGAGGGTGCGGCGTACCGGAGGGTCGGCGCGGAGCGCGACGCCGTCGAAGCCGGACGGGATGATCGAGGCCGGCACGAGCGCGGGCCCGAGCCCGGCGGCTGCCAGCAGCGGCGCGGCGGAGGTCTGCTCGGTCCGCACGGCGACGCGCGGCTGGAATCCGGCGTCGGCGCAGGACCGGTCCAGGAGCTCGGCGAGTCCGTTGCCGGGGGCGAAGTGCACCCAGTCACGGTCGGCGAGGGCGCTCAGGGCGACGGGCCCGGGATGGGCGGCGAGGGGGTCGTCGGGGGGCAGGACGACGACGAACTCCTCGACGCCGAGGTCCCGGACCGGGCCCTCCCACCGGGCCGGGGCAGGGCCGATGGCGAGGTCGGCCTGTCCCGCGATCATCGCCTCTTCGAGCCGTACGGTGTGGGGGTACTCGCGCAGCCGGATCCGCACCTCCGGGTGGCGGCGCCGCCAGGCGCGCAGCACCGGGGGCAGGATGCCGAGGCTGACGGAGTAGACGGTGGCCACCTCCAGCTCCCCGCCGTCGAGCCCGGCCACGCGGCGGGCGGCGGCGTGGAGGCGCTGGGCGTCGTTGAGTGCGGCGCTGGCATGGGGGAGCACGGCCCTGCCCAGCGGGGTGAGGCGGACCGCCCGGGGGAGTCGTTCGAGGAGCGGGCCGCCCAGTGACGTCTCCAGCGCGCGGATCTGATGGGACAGCGCCGGCTGGGTGACGTGCAGCAGCTCCGCCGCCTGGGTGAAGGAACCCGTCTCGACCACCTTGACCAGGTATTCGAGCTGCCGCAAGGTTGCCATGAACAGATGTTATCGGCCCCATAGAAACCAAGCCTTGGACTTATCCGGCGAGGTCGGACAGGCTGGGGCCACGGGCCGCGACGCAGCACAGCGGCGGCCCGCCCCAACCCGATGACATGAGGAGCTCAGCCATGTCTTCACAGACCCTCGAAGGGCAGCGCCTGATCGTGGTGGGCGCCGGCTCACGCACCGGCCGCCTGCTCGCCCGCACCGCCTCCGCCGCCGGCGCGGATCTCGTCCTGGCCGGGCCGGACCCGCGCAAGCTGGAGTGGACCGCCGGCGAGCTGGGCGGCAAGGCCGACGTGGTGCCGGTGGACCTCTCCGACGAGGACTCGGTCGCCGGCCTGGCCGCGCGGGCGGGCCGCTTCGACCACCTGGTGTCCACCGCCGCCATGCCCGCCAACGGCCCCCTGGCCGACCTCGACCTCGCCGCGGTGCGGCGCGCGTTCGACGCGAAGGTGATCGGCCCGCTGCTGCTGGCCAAGCACCTGGCGGGCCAGGTGGAGGAGGGCGGCTCGTTCACCTTCTTCTCCGGGGTCGCGGCCTGGCGGCCCGCCCCGGCCCGGACCGTGATGGCCACCACCAACGGCGCGCTGGCGTTCCTGGTCCAGGCCCTGGCGGTGGAGGTGGCGCCGGTGCGCGTGAACGCGATCTCGCCCGGCATCGTCGACACCGGCTCGTGGGACGGGCTCGGCGCGGACAAGGAGGAGTTCCTGCGGGGCGTGGCCGCGCGGAACCCGGCCCGGCGCGTCGGCATGCCCGAAGACCTGGTGCAGGCCGTGCTGTTCGCGATGGGCAACCCCTACGTCACCGGCACGGTGCTGCACGTGGACGGCGGCGGCCGGCTCGTCTGAAGCCGCCGCCCTCGATCAGTCCTCCTCGGCCGCGTGACGTGACGGATCAGCGGGCCAGTTCTCCAGCATGATGTGCAGGCCGTCGAGGGCGCGCTCCCAGGACCTCCGCACTTCGCGGGAGTGGCTGAATCCGCCGTTGGCCTCCAGGCTGATGTAGCCGTGGAAGGCGCTGCGCATCAGCCGGCCCGCGTCGGTCAGGTCGGGCTCGGCCAGCTTGTACGCGCGCAGCATCGCATGGGTCAGCTCGATGGTGCGGACGTAGGCGGTGGAGCGGGCGAGGACGGCCGGGTCCACCCGGACCGCCTGGGTCGCCGTGTAACGGCCGGGGTGGGCGAGCGCGTAGTCCCGGTAGGCGTTGGCGAACGCCACCATGGCCTCCTTGCCGGAGCGGCCCGCGACCGCCGCGGCGATGCGGTCGGCCAGCTCTCCCGCGGCCAGCATCGCGACTCGTTCCCGCAGGTCCTGCAGGTTTCTGAGGTGCGCGTACAGGCTCGCGTCCTTGACCCCGAAGTGCCGCGCCAGCGCGGAGACGGTGATGTTCTCGAACCCGACGGCGTCCGCCAGGTCCGCGGCCGCCTCCGTCACGCGCTCCGCTGTCAGTCCCGCACGAGCCATCGCCACCTCCACGCTTCCTAGGAGTATTAGGTAGTTGCATAATGCTCCTAGGCATTGTAGCGTTCCGCGCCATGAAGCCAGCCAGTGAGCAGGAAATCCGCGCCTCGTTCGTCAATTGCTCCAAGGGAGAGGCCAAGCGGCTGCCGCTCCCACGGGACCTGACCGAGCAGCCCTGGGACGACCTTGACTTCCTCGGGTGGCGTGACTCCGGCGCGCCCGACCGCGGCTACCTCGTCACCGAGCGCGACGGCGCCATCGTCGGGGTGGCACTTCGCCTGGCCGCCAAGCAGCGCGGTCACCTCCACCGCGGCATGTGCTCCCTGTGCCTGACCACGCACCCCGGCAGCGGCGTCTCCCTGATGACCGCCCGGAGAGCGGGCCAGGCGGGCCGGGACAGCAACTCGGTCGGCGTGTACGTGTGCAGCGACCTCGCCTGCTCCCTGTACGTGCGCGGCAGGAAGACCCCGGACCTGGGCGGCCGGCTGGAGGAGTCCCTGACGGTGGAGGAGCAGGTTGATCGCACCAGGGCCAGGCTGTCGGCGTTCCTCGACAAGGTCATGGCGTGAACGGGGACCGCGCATCGGCGCCCGGCACCGTGGCGCGCCCATCGACGACGCATCGAGAGAAGGAGATCACCGTGAAGCACGACGGGTGGGCCGACGAACGGTTCGGAGCGGTCGCCGACGCGTTCGCCCGGAACTTCGCCGACTACGACGAGCTCGGCGCAGCCGTCACCGTGTTCGCCGGCGGGCGCAAGGTCGTGGAGTTGTGGGGCGGAGTCGCGGACGGGCGAACCGGCCGGCCGTGGACGCGGGACACGGTCGTCCCGGTCTTCTCCTGCGCCAAGGGCCTCGTCAGCGTCTGCGCCCACCTCCTCGCGCAGGAAGGACGCCTGGATCTCGACGCCCCGGTGAGCAGGTACTGGCCCGAGTTCGCGCGGCACGGCAAGGAAGCCGTCACCTGTCGCATGGTCCTCGGGCACCGGGCAGGGCTGCCCGCCCTCGACCGGATGCTCGGCTTCGAGGAGATCGCCGCCTGGACGCCGGTCGTCCAGGCCATCGAGGAGCAGGAGCCGCTGTGGGAGCCGGGCACGGCGTACGAGTACCACGGCCACGTCTTCGGCTTCCTCATCGGTGAGGTCATCCGGCGCGTCACCGGGCTCACCCCCGGCGCGTACTTCCGCCGTGCCGTGGGGGAGCCGCTGGGGCTACGGGCCTGGATCGGCCTGCCCGCCGAGGAGATGGACGGCCGTGCCCGGCTCACCGAGGCCGAAGGGCGGCCTCCCATGCCGGGACCCGAACACCTGCTCACCCGCATCGTGACGATGAACGGCGCCCTGGTCTTCCCCGGCCTCGACGAGCCGCACGGCTGGAACGATCCGGCGCTGCTCGGCATGGAGCTGCCCGGAGCGGGTGCCACGGCGTCGGCGAGCGGCCTCGCCGGCCTGTACGCGGCGGCCGCCACCGGCGTCGAAGGTCACCAGCGGCTGCTCACGCCGGACAGCGTGACGGACGCGGTCCGTGAGGTCTCCTCCGGCAAGGGATGGCTGGGCTTCGACGCCGGGGCGCGCTGGGGCTCGGGCTTCCTCCTCGACTCGGCGTTCCGGCCGATGCTGGGGGAGCGCAGCTTCGGCAACGACGGAGCGGGCGGCCAGTTCGCCTTCGGTGACGACGAGTTCGGGGTGGGGTTCGCGTACGTCGCCAACCGCATGATCGGCCACGGCGACGCCCGCGCCGGCCGCCTGATCGCGGCTCTGCGTACGTGCCTGACCGGCGGTTGAGCCGGGCGCGGAGCGTTCACCGACACTCACCTGACCCGCATGGAAGAGATCATGAGGGACGTGTGCGCCGACTTCGAAACCCAGCTGACCGAGTTCAACGGCGAGAACAACCACGTCCATCTCCTGGTCAACTTCCCGCCCAAGGTCGCCCTATCGAAACTGGTCAACAGCCTCAAAGGCGTCTCCTCGCGCGGATGCGCCAGGAGTTTCCCGAACTGGCCGCCCACTACTACCGGGCCAGCAAGCTATGGTCGGGCTCGTACTTCGCCGGGAGTGTCGGCGGCGCACCGATCTCGATCGTGCGCCAGTACATCGAGCAGCAGAACCGGCCGGTCTGACCGTGGCGACGCCGGTCCGCCTGGCGGCGAATCGGCTGTTCTTGCCCGCTACGCGGGAGAGTCCGTTTCACCCCCGGCCTGAAGGCCGGAGCACTACGGACGAATCCGGTAACGCCCGATCCGAGGTCAAGGCAGGATCGCCGGCAGCACGGCCTGCGTCGGGTCGATTTCGTCACTGGAAGATGTGGATGTTCTCGCGGACCCAGTCTTGGAGGGTCAGCGGCGGCTTGCCGGTGAGCCTTTCAACGGTGTCGAAGATTTTCCAGTCCCAGGCGGCCGATTGGCGCTTGAGCTCCAGCAGCGCCTCCAGACGAGGTCCCGACCAGCCGAGGCGGTCGAATTCCGCCTGGGTTTCGGCTGGGTTGCATTCGATGAGCTTGATCGGCTGGCCGAGGATCTGGCCGATGATGTCGGCCTGGTCCCGGGGCGAGAGGGCTTGGCTGCAGGTGAGGGTGTAGGCCTGGCTGTCGTGGCCGGGCGTGGTGAGGACGTGCGCGGCGACGGCGGCGATGTCGCGGGGATGGATCATCGCGGAGACGGGGTCGCCTGCGGCGACGTACATGGTGTGCTCGGCGGCGATGGTCGGGGCGTAGCCATACAGGTAGACCATGAAGGTGCCGGCCAGCGTGCCGATTCCCCAGGCCAGCAGAACGACCGTGAGCAGCAACTCGGAGCCCCCGGTCGCCCCCTGGAGGGCCGGGCCGATGTAGGTGTAGAGGGTGTAGACCCCGAGGAAGACCAGCGTGGTGACAGCCAGAAGCCCGAGGACACGGGGGTCAGAGAGATTTGGAACGGAATCCGGCGTTAACGGGGTTCCCGCTGGTCAGCGAGTCCCTGTCATCTCCCGCTTGCAGAGGAGGCTCACGCCGGATTCCGGTCGATCTCACAGCGCAACTTTGATCTACGTCGCATGACGGTTGGTAACGATTGGTAGCGCTTGCGTTGCTGTGGTGACGATGTGTCCGTTGTGTCCTACGTTGCGTACATGCCTGTCGACTCTTTGAGCGACTCAGAAGCGGCGAAGTACGGCCGTTATGACGGTCCGACCTCCCGGGCCGAGATGGAAAAGATCTTCTTTCTCGACAACGAGGACATGGCCCTCATCAAGGGGCATCGTGGCCGGCTCCAGGGTCCGCAACTGGTCGCGGTTGGCACTCAACTGCTCCAGCACGATCGCGGTCATCATGTCCACGTCCGTCACCGGCCGCCACTCCGGCTCGCCTCGGCCGTCCCTGCCGCCACCATCACCACGCGCCATGCCTCAGATCGTCCCGAACCCTCGCCAGCCGCCCGCCGCACCTATCGAGACCCGGGGCCGCCTCCCACGCCATGATCATTCTCGGTACCAGTCCTCTACTGTGCGATGGAACGGAATCCGGCGTTAACCACGCCTGGAAGACCGCAACGGCAGGGGCTCGCTGAGCTGGGAGAGTCCGTAAACGCCGGATTCCGTTCCAAATCTCTCTGACCCCCGACTCGCGCGGGCAGGACGAGGGACGCTCCCTCGAGCAGGCTTCTCAGCTCTGCGGGCTCAGGCCCGCCACGGCCAGTCGGAACAGCCGGTCCGCGCGGGCGGCCGGGTCAGGGTGGTGCTCCGTCGCGAGGACGATGCCGACGATCAGTGCGATCAGGTCGGCGACGGTGATGCCTTCCGCCACCGCCCCGTCCTGCACGGCGCGCTGCAGCAGGGGGTTCCCCGCCTCTGCCATCATCGCCGAGCAGGTGTTCTCGTGTACGGGGTCGGGCTCGGCCCCGTCGTAGGCCAGTGCCGCCGCCAGCCCTCGGGCCGCGACGCAGTAGGCGACGACGGCACTGAGCCATTCCAGGAGCGCGTCACGGCTGTCGCTCTTGCCTGTCAGCTCGCGGGCGCAGGCGGCCAGGGCCTCGATCCGTTGATGGGAGACCGCCTCCAGCAACGCCCGGCGGGTCGGGAAGTGGCGGCGTACGGTGGCCGAGCCGACCCCCGCGATGCGGGCGATCTGCTCCAGGGAGGCGCCGGCCCCGTACGCGGCGACCTCCTCCTCGGCCACGGCGAGGATGCGCGCGTAGTTCCGCCGGGCGTCCGCGCGCTGGCGGTCGGGCATGACGTCATCTCCAGAGTTGCTAAGTGGCGCGGCCCGCCATATCGTACCGTAAAGAAAACGGCGGGCCCCGCCGTTTAATGCCCTGAGGAGCACCATGTCCGCAGATTCCGCACCCGTCCTGGTCAGCGGCGCCACCGGCAGACAGGGCGGAGCCACCGCGCGTGCCCTGCTCGCTGCAGGCGTTCCCGTACGCGCCCTGGTGCGTTACCCCGGCACCGAGCGAGCCAAGGCCGTCGAGGCGCTCGGTGCCGAGCTGGTCACCGGCGATCTCCACGATCGCGATTCGGTGGTCCGGGCCGCCGAGGGCGTACGAGCTGTCTTCTCCGTTCAGATGGCCGCCCTGACCGCCGAAGGATTCGATTTCGACGGAGAGGTGGCCCAGGCCGTCAACCTCATCGAGGGCGCGAAGGCCGCGGGAGTGCCGCAGTTCGTACACACGTCCACCAGTGGCGCCGGTCAGCACACCGAGACTCCTGGCTGGATCGCAGGCCGTTGGGGCTCGTTGGACGGCAGCCTGGGAGCTAAGAGCACGATCCAGGACCGGGTTCGCGCGGCCGGCTTCTCCCGCTGGGCGATCCTCAAGCCGGGTTTCTTCATGGAGAACTTCCTGCCGTCCATGGCTTTCCTGTTCCCGCGCGGTGTCGAAGGCGGCCTGGTGAGCGTCGTGAAGCCGGATACCCGGCTGTCCCTCGCCGCGGTGGACGACATCGGCAGAGCGGCCGCCGCGGCCATCGCCGAGCCGGAGCGGTTCCATGGGGTCGAGCTGGAGCTGGCGAGTGACTATCTGTCGATGACGGAGGTCGCCGAGGTTCTCTCCCACGCGCTGGGCACGTACCTGTCCGCCCCGGACATGACCGAGGAGCAGGCGCTCGCCGCCGGAATGCCGGCGATGGGTGTCTCACACGAGTGGATGAACATAGCCGGCCAGCCGGCCCGGCCGCAGTACGCCAGGGACTTCGGCCTTTCGCTCACCAGCTTCGAGGAATGGGCGCGACAGCACCTGCGGCCCGCGGCTTGACGCAAGGTCCGGACCTGACGGGGGCGAGGAACCCAGGAACCGCCGTTGGCGATGAGAATGATCTTGCGCGAGGGTGGAAAGGATCTTCGCCGCAGCACGAGAGGTCCTGTCTTGGGGTGGTTACGAGTGGGTGTGGCCTGCGGTTGAGATAGGGCTGGAAAGATCGCTTCCAGGAAGGTCGTTGATCGTTTCCCGCCACCGCAGCCTTACAAGGTCCGCGGCGGTTCAGCCACGCATGGCATGGATCAGTACAGGCATCGCGACCAGCAAAGCAATTCCTCGCAGGGGCCCCCGGGACAGGGTACGTACGGTGCGCGCAACCCGAACGCGTGCGCACCAGCCCGCCGACCAGTGCCCCGAGCGGGATCAGTCCCCAGCCGAGCATTTCGGACGGCACGATCTGCTGCCGGAGGCTGACGGTCACGATGCTCCAGAGCGTGGTGACGAAGCCGATGATGGCCAGCACAGTGCCGAGTACGATCACGTTCGGACTCAGCCCGATCCCGACGAAGGTGACGACGTTCGTGGAGAGCGCGGTGAGTAGAGCGGGAAGTGCGCCCGTTCCCGGCTTGGACCTGTCGCTAGGAATCCTGCCCCTAATTGAGGCCAGGGCCCTAGCCCGGACTGCCAGGTCGGCCCTCCGCTCCCTGAAACTGACCCCAACCCCAAAGTGGGTCGAGCCGTCTTCGTCGGATGTCGGGATCAGAAGATTTTCCGACAGGCCATCGAACCGCCCCCGATGCGCCGCCGCCGCGCACCCCGGGAACGTTCTGACGGTCTCGGAGCTGTTCGGCCTTCGAGACTGGTAAAAGTCGTTGTTCGAGTGATCTGAGTTCGTGTTTCTGTCTCTGCTTCTATTCACTGAGCGTGATCGTTTGGGGCATAGCGGCTCCAGGTCCCTCCCGCCTCAGATGCGAGCCGAGTGGTGGTCGTGTCGTGGAAGCCCAGAGCCTGCGCGATGACGAGAGCGGGGGCTTGGAGCACCAATTGCCGAAGGGCGGCGGTGCGGGCGGCTTGGCCAGAGATGCCGAGGTCGCGGACCAGGTCGGCAAGGCTGCGGTGATGGAGGGGCTGACCGGCTCGGCGTCCGGGGAAGAGCCAGCGGGCATCGACGTTGGTGGCTGTGTTCATGTTGGTGCGCTCGGCTTTGGCTCGGAGTAGAAGCTCGGCAAAGGGGCCGGGGACCGGTGTCGGTGGATCGCCCAGACGAATGAGGACCTGGCCGTCGGAGTCGTGAGCGATGTCATCAAGGGTGAGTCGGACGATGCGGCTGGCGGGCTGGGCATAGAGCAGCATGAGGCAGGCCGCGGCTCGTGACCGGACGGGGTCTGCCGTGTCGTCCAGAGTCCGGTGCAGGAGTTCGAACCGCCGATGCGGGGTGAGTGGTCGGCCTTCCGTCCGGTTCAGCCGTGGCAAGGTGAGCCCTCGCGGCGCGCGTCCGGTGCGTATCGCCCAGGTGAGGAAGGCGCAGGGAACGATGCTCGTGGGGTTTGTGAGTGGCGTGCCAGAGTAACCGGCGCGCCCGTGTGCGGCGCAAGGGGGGTGCGGTCGACGTCATCGTCTGGCAGACGCCCACCGCCCGGCTGCTGCCTCGCCTGCTGGACGGCCGCCGCGCTGGCCCGGTGTTCCTCACCGGCCGGCGCGCCCGCGTCGCGCTGCC
>NZ_JBEXDT010000044.1:0-50494 GCF_040605905.1 Nonomuraea sp. NPDC005501
GTCCGAGGGCCGCGCCGCGCGCCGGTCCCCGGGCCAGCCGGGCCGCCCGGGGCGCGACCGCGTTGCCCACGGAGCTCCCCGCGAAGCCCAGGGCCGCGACCAGCGCGTACGCCGTCCCGCCCAGCTCCGCCGTGCCGGCCAGCCGGGCCAGCCGGCCCGGCGTCAGCAGCTCCACGGCGGTCAGCGCGACGCCCGTCACCACGGCGTACACCATCAGCCGGCGCAGCACGGCGTGACGGGTCGCCAGCCGCAGGCTCGACAGCACGGTCGCGGGCACGGCGCGCAGCGTCTCCCCCAGCGACGCCCGCCGGTGCGACGGCTCGGGCAGCGCGAGCAGCACCACGGCCAGCAGCACCGCCGCCGCGACAGCGCCGAGCAGCGGCGGCGCGGCCAGCGGCAGCAGCACGGCCGGCGGCACCACCAGCGGCACGAACCCGCCCGCGAGCACGCCGAGGCACAGCGCCGCCGACTCCATCGCGCCGCCACGCGACAGCCCCGGCCGCAGATCGGCGTCGCGGCCCTCCAGGTCGTGCAGCGTGTCGACGTACCAGGCGGTGGCGGGGCCGCTGGACAGCGCCCGCGCCACCCCCTTGAGCACGCCGGTCAGCACGAACATCCAGAACGTCGTGGACACCGCCATCAGCGTGAGCGAGACGACGGTGAACCCGGCCGACACGGCCAGCACCACGCGGCGGCCCACGACGTCGGCCAGGCCGCCCGTGGGCAGCTC
Organism: Nonomuraea sp. NPDC005501; assembly: GCF_040605905.1. Classification (NCBI taxonomy): domain Bacteria; kingdom Bacillati; phylum Actinomycetota; class Actinomycetes; order Streptosporangiales; family Streptosporangiaceae; genus Nonomuraea; species Nonomuraea sp. NPDC005501. Next base: position 731 of record NZ_JBEXDT010000044.1, read on the forward strand.
CAGGGAGACGGTGACGACGGAGAACACGGTGAAGGCCACGCCGATCTCCGCCAGGCTCAGGCCGCGCTCGGCCATCAGCAGGATCATCGTGGTCATCATGAGGCCGGTGGGCAGCCAGCTCAGGAAGCAGACGAGCAGGTAACGGCGTAACGCCGATCGGGGGGTCATGGTCACGTGTCCTCCTCGGTGTCGCGGCTTCCGCTGTCACGGCTCTCCGTGTCGCGGCTCTCACGGGGGAAGGCGGCGGCCCAGAGCTGCACGTTGCGGGCCTCCGGGTGGCCGGCGTAGCGGGCGATCAGCTCGCGCACCAGCCCGCCCACCCGCTCGGCGAACTCGCGGACCCCCTCCGGAGGCAGTTCGGCCAGGTAGTCGCTCATCCCCGCCACGGGTATCCAGGCCGGGTCCGGGGACCTCTCGAACGCCCCCATCTCGCGCGCCAGCATCTCCACCTGGCGCGCCTGCATGATGCGGACCGCCTCCCAGCCCTCGGGCGTGGCGGCCATCCGGACGTTGTCCCAGCTGGTGTAGAAGTGGCGGGCGCGCCAGCGGCGCTCCCTGCCGTCGCGCCGGTCGTCGTCCTCCTCGATGAACCCGTACCGGGCCAGTACGCGCAGGTGGTAGCTGGTCGAGCCGGAGCTCTCTCCCACCACCCGCCCCAGCTCGCTGGCCGTCGCGGGCCCGTCGATGCGCAGCAGCCCCAGCAGCCGCACCCGCAGCGGATGGGCCACCACCTTCAGCACCCGCGGATCGCCGATCTCGTAGATCTCCTCCACACTCACGACGGTAAACCGCAAAGGCAATTTTGCAAAGTGTTTTTTGCGGTTTCTCGCTCCCTAAACTGGACGCATGCTCGACGACATCCGGGTGGACGACTCCGTCCTCGCCCTGCGCCCCGACTTCGCCGTCCTGGTCGTGACCGCCCACGGGCTGCGCAACGGCCCGACGGACGACCGCTCGCGCGGCTGGCTGGAGTCCGCCTCCGCCCACCTGTCCGCCGAGGGCGAGGAGGAGCGCGAGGCGCGGGCCGCCAAGATCGAGGCGTGGCGCGACGCGTACCGCGCCTTCGGGGCCAAGCCGTCGCGCACCCGGCCCTCGGTCGACGCGCTCACCCGCCGCCTGCCGCTGCCCGAGATCAACCAGGTCGTCGACGCGTACAACTCGATCAGCGTGAAGCACGCGCTGCCCATCGGCGGCGAGGACCTCGACCGCTACGACGGCCCGGCCCGGCTGGTCACGGCGGCCGGCGACGAGGCGTCGGAGGAGGCGCTCGGCACGCCCGACGCCGGCGAGGTGATCTGGCGCGACGACACGGGCGTCACCTGCCGCAGGTGGAACTGGCGCCAGGTGGCGCGCACGCGGCTCACCGAGGAGACGGTCAACGCGCTGTTCCTCCTGGAGCGGCTGGAGCCGATGTCGCTGGAGGAGCTGAAGGCCGCGGGCGAGGAGCTGGCCGATCTTCTCTCCGAGCTGTCCCCGGGCGTCCGCATCACCAGCCGGTTGCTGTCCGGCGGGAAATAAACCTCTTCCCTCAGCGTTGATACCAAACAGTGATGTTTACTGCATCACCCCCTTTGACTAGGGGTGCGTCGTCCCTGTTCACGGTCCTGGAAGGATCCGACGGGGTGGCGTGGCCACCCGGGCGCGCGTTGCCGGGCAGGACGAGTAACCTTGGACAGGTTCTCTAACATCAACGCCGATCTGCGGAAGAGGGCGATTTCCGCCGTGTCGTCTGAGTCGTCGCGGACAAACCCGCTGGCAAGCTTCGGTCAGAACGAGTGGCTTGTCGACGAGCTGTACCAGAAGTACCTCCAGGACCCCGAGTCGGTCGACAAGGCCTGGTGGAACTTCTTCGCTGACTACAACCCTGACTACGGACCGGGCCGGAGCCCGGCCAGGGAGGCGGCGAACGGCACAGCGACCGCGCCTCCCCCGGCACCCGCCAAGACGGCGGCTCCTCCGGCCCCCAAGACCATCGAGAAGCCGGCCGTCCCGTCCCCTGACGGGGTGGCCGCCAAGCCGGCGCAGCCGGTCGCACCGGCGCCGAAGGGCGCCGAGGAGATAAGGCTGCGCGGGGCGGCGGCCCGCACGGCCGCCAACATGGACCTCTCGCTGTCGGTCCCCACCGCGACCAGTGTCCGCGCCATCCCGGCCAAGCTGCTCATCGACAACCGCATCGTGATCAACAATCACCTCAAGCGGGGACGCGGCGGCAAGGTCTCCTTCACGCACCTGATCGGCTTCGCGATCGTCAAGGCGCTGAAGGCCATGCCGGAGATGAATCACTCCTTCGCCGAGGTCGACGGCAAGCCGACGCTCGTCAAGCCCGAGCACGTCGGGTTCGGCCTGGCCATCGACGTCCAGAAGAGCAACGGTGAGCGCCAGCTCCTCGTGCCGTCCATCAAGGCGGCCGAGCAGATGGACTTCCGCCAGTTCTGGATGGCGTACGAGGAGATCGTCCGCAAGGCGCGGGCGGGCAAGCTCGGTGTCGACGACTTCGCCGGCACCACGATCTCGCTGACCAACCCCGGCACGATCGGCACCGTCCACTCCGTGCCCCGCCTGATGCCCGGCCAGGGCACGATCATCGGCGTGGGCGCGATGGAGTACCCGGCCGAGTACCAGGGCGCCTCCCCCGAGACGCTCTCGCGCCTGGCCGTCTCCAAGGTCATGACGCTGACCAGCACCTACGACCACCGGATCATCCAGGGCGCCCAGTCGGGCGACTTCCTGCGCCAGATCCACCGGCTGCTGCTCGGCGAGGACGGCTTCTACGACGAGATCTTCGAGGCGCTGCGGATCCCGTACGAGCCGGTCCGCTGGGTGCGCGACATCTCCGCCTCGCACGACGACGACGTGGCCAAGTCCGCCCGGGTGATCGAGCTGATCCACGCCTACCGGGTGCGCGGCCATCTCATGGCCGAGACCGACCCGCTGGAGTACAAGCAGCGCAAGCACCCCGACCTCGACATCCAGTCCCACGGCCTGACGCTGTGGGACCTGGAGCGGGAGTTCGCCACCGGCGGCTTCGGCGGCAAGCCGCTGATGAAGCTGCGCGACATCCTGGGTGTGCTGCGCGACTCCTACTGCCGCACGGTCGGCATCGAGTACATGCACATCCAGAACCCCGAGGAGCGGGCCTGGATCCAGGCGCGGGTGGAGAAGGGGCACACCTCCCCCGACCGCGAGGAGCAGCTCAACATCCTGTCGCGGCTCAACACCGCCGAGGCGTTCGAGACGTTCCTGCAGACGAAGTTCGTCGGCCAGAAGCGCTTCTCGCTGGAGGGCGGCGAGTCGCTCATCCCGCTGCTCGACTCGGTGATCAGTGACGCCGCCGACGAGGGCCTCGACGAGGTCGTCATCGGCATGGCCCACCGGGGCCGCCTCAACGTGCTGGCCAACATCGTCGGCAAGTCGTACGCGCAGATCTTCGGCGAGTTCGAGGGCAACATCGACCCGCGCACGGCGCACGGCTCCGGCGACGTGAAGTACCACCTGGGCGCGGCCGGCGAGTTCACCGCGCTGAGCGGCAAGACGATCACCGCCTCGGTGGTGGCCAACCCGTCGCACCTGGAGGCGGTGGACCCCGTCCTGGAGGGCGTCGTCCGCGCCAAGCAGGACCTCCTGGAGCGCGGCGAGGAGGGCTTCACGGTCCTGCCGGTGCTCATCCACGGCGACGCGGCCTTCGCCGGCCAGGGCGTCGTGGCAGAGACGCTCAACCTGTCGCAGCTGCGCGGCTACCGCACCGGCGGCACCGTGCACGTGGTGGTCAACAACCAGGTCGGCTTCACCACCTCGCCGGCCTCGTCCCGCTCCAGCGTCTACGCGACCGACGTCGCGCGGATGATCCAGGCGCCGATCTTCCACGTCAACGGCGACGACCCCGAGGCCGTGGTCCGCGTCGGGCAGCTCGCCTACGAGTACCGCCAGACGTTCCGCAAGGACGTGGTCATCGACCTCATCTGCTACCGCCGCCGCGGCCACAACGAGGGCGACAACCCCGCCTTCACCCAGCCGCTGATGTACGACCTGATCGACGCCAAGCGCTCGACCCGCAAGCTCTACACCGAGGCGCTGATCGGCCGGGGCGACATCACGGTCGAGGAGGCCGAGCAGGCGCTGCGCGACTACCAGGCCAAGCTGGAGCAGGCGTTCACCGAGACCCGCGAGGCGGCCAAGAAGCCGCTGGAGGCGGGCGCGATGCGGGTGCCGCCCACCGAGGTGGTCAAGTGGTCGCACGACGACACGCCGACGGCGATCAGCGACGAGACGCTCAAGCGCATTGTCGACACCCAGCTCAACCTGCCCGAGGGCTTCACGCCGCACCCGCGCCTGGCGCCGGTGATCCAGCGTCGCGGCACGATGGTCGAGCAGGACGCCATCGACTGGAGCATGGGTGAGACGCTGGCCTTCGGGTCGCTGCTCATCGACGGCCACCCGGTGCGCCTGGTCGGCCAGGACTCCCGCCGCGGCACGTTCACCCAGCGCCACGCCGTGCTGGTCGACCGGCTGACCGGCGAGGAGCACACGCCGCTCAAGACCTTCAACCAGGGCACCACGAAGTTCTACGTCTACGACTCGCTGCTCAGCGAGTTCGCGGCGCTCGGCTTCGAGTACGGCTACAGCGTCGTGCGCCCGGACGCCCTGGTGGCCTGGGAGGCGCAGTTCGGTGACTTCGTCAACGGCGCCCAGACGATCATCGACGAGTTCATCTCGTCCGGTGAGCAGAAGTGGGGCCAGAAGTCGGGTGTCGTGCTGCTGCTGCCGCACGGCTACGAGGGGCAGGGTCCCGACCACTCCTCGGCCCGCATCGAGCGCTTCCTCCAGGTCTGCGCGCTCGACAACATGACGGTCGCCCAGCCCAGCACCCCGGCCAACTACTTCCACCTGCTGCGCTGGCAGGTGGAGTCCGGCCGGCACAAGCCGCTGGTCGTCTTCACGCCCAAGTCGTTGCTGCGCCACAAGGCGGCCACGTCCAAGGCGGACGACTTCACCTCGGGCACCTTCCAGCCGGTTCTCAGCGACACGACCGTCGATCCGGCGAAGGTCACCAAGGTGGTCCTCTGCTCCGGCAGGGTCTACTACGACCTGGCGGCCAAGCGCGACGAGAGCGGCCGCGACGACGTCGCGATCGTGCGGCTGGAGCGGCTCTACCCGTTCCCGGGCGACGAGCTGGCCGCCGAGCTGGGCCGCTACGGCCAGCAGGCGCAGCTCGTCTGGGCGCAGGACGAGCCGGTCAACATGGGCCCGTGGCCGTACCTCGCGCTCAAGCTGGCGGAGGACCCGCAGCTGTTCGGCGGTCGCGCGCTCAACCGCGTGTCCCGCCCGGCCAACAGCTCGCCCGCGGCCGGTTCCCACAACGCTCACGACAACGAGCTGCACGAGATGCTCAGCCAGATCTTCGGCTGATCGGCTCGTCAGAGACCCCCGCCGGCCCGCGCCGGCGGGGGTTTCTCGTTGAGCGGCCCGGCCGGGCGGCGCGGCGGGCTTACTAGAGTTGGGCCGGGGACCCCGTGTCCCGGCAGCACGGCGATCGAAACGGAGCACGATGTACTTCACCGACCGGGGGATCGAGGAGCTGGTCGACAGGCGCGGCGAGGAGGAGGTCAGCCTCCTCTGGCTGGGTGAGCGGCTGCGCGAGTTCGTGGACCTCAACCCCGAGTTCGAGACGCCGATCGAGCGGCTGGCCACCTGGCTGGCCCGCCTCGACGACGAGGACGAGTGACGGCGGGAGGACCCGTCCGCCTTCCGGTGCCGCATCGGCACGCGTAAACGCGATACATCTTGAGATCCCGCGAGACGCGACATATCGTGTCTCATGAGAAGAGCGTGCCGCGAGGAAGGGTGGGGACCATGCAGCAGTGGACGATCGACGACCCCGGACAGCTGACGTTCGGGCCGGTGCGGGCGCTCGACGTGCGGATCGTAGGGGGCCGGCTCGCCGTCCTCGCCAGCGACAGCCCGCCTGTCCTGGAGATCACCGAGATCGCCGGCGCGCCGCTGATCGTGACGTACGACGAGGAGACCGGCGAGCTGTCCGTCGCCTACAAGGACCTCACCTGGGACGGCATGCTCGACTTGATACGCAACAAGCTGCGGCGCACCGTCGCCACGCTGACCGTGCCGAAGGACTGCCAGGTCAAGGCGGGCGTGGTCAACGCCTCGGCGGTGATCGCCGGGTTCGAGAACCTCACCTCGGTCAAGAGCGTCTCCGGCGACGTCGTGCTCGACGGCGTGAGCGGCGAGGTGAGCGCCGGCACCGTGTCCGGCAGCGTCGAGAGCCGGGCCATGTCCGGCGACCTGTCGTTCAACAGCGTCTCCGGTGACCTGACCGTCGCCCACGGTGTGCCGCGCCGGCTGCGCGCCAACAGCGTGTCGGGACGCATCACGGCCGACCTGGAGCTGCAGCCCACCGGCCACGTGACGCTCACCAGCGTCTCTGGTGACATCCTGGTCAGGCTGCCTGAGGACGTGGAGGCGGACGTGACGATCCGGTCCACCTCCGGCCGGATGGTCAGCACGTTCGAGAAACTGTCCAACGAGAGCAGACCCGGCGCGAAGTCGCTGTCGGGGCGGCTCGGTGGCGGCATGGCCTCGCTGTCGGCGACGACGGTCTCCGGCGAGGTGGCGCTGCTCAAGGGGGAGAAGGAATGAGCCCTGTGTTCGGTCACGGCCGCCTGCGGCTGTACCTGCTGAAGCTGCTGGACGAGAGCCCACGCCACGGCTACGAGGTGATCCGGCTGCTCCAGGACCGATTCCTCGGCGTGTACTCGCCCTCCCCCGGCACCATCTACCCGCGCCTGGCCCGCCTGGAGGAGGAGGGGCTGGTCACGCACGAGGTGGTCGACGGCAAGAAGGTGTTCTCGATCACCGACAAGGGCCGCGAGGAGCTGAACGACCGCCTCGACGAGCTCGACGACCTGGAGCAGGAGATCTCCGCCTCCGTGCGCGACATCGCGCGCGAGGTCAAGGAGGACGTGCGCGACACGGTCAAGTCGCTGCGCGAGGAGCTGACCAGGATGGCCAAGGACGTGCGCGTCGGCTCGCCGGCCGATCTCCGCCGGCAGAAGGCCGACATCGAGCGGCTCAAGCAGGAGCAGAAGCGGCAGTGGCTGGAGCACGCCCAGCACTGGCAGGGCGAGAGCCAGCGGCTGACGACCGAGTGGCGCCGGATCTGGGCCGAGGTGTGGTCCACGCTCGGCGGCGCTCCGGCCTCGCGGGCCCAGCTCGACGCGGAGCTCGGCGGCATGCTGGCCGACTTCGTGGCCGGGGTGCGCGAGCAGGCGTCCGACCCCCGGCTGGACCGCGAGCGGCTGGAGCGCGTGCGCGCCGCGCTGGACGAGGCGTCCGGCCGGATCCGCGACGCGCTCCGGTGACAGTCAGGCGCGGCCCGTTCCCAGGTCGCGCCAGGTCTCCGTGTCAGGCGGTGAAGACGATCTTGCCGAACACGTCTCCCGCGGCCAGCGCGGCGAACCCGTCACGGGCCTCGGCGAGCGGCAGCGTCCGGTCCACGACCGGACGCACCCCCGTCTGCTCCAGGAAGACCGCCAGGCGCTGGAGCTGGTCACGGGTGCCCATGGTGGTGCCCACCACGGAGAGCTGGAGGAAGAAGACCCGGTTGAGGTCGGCCGGCGGCACCGCGCCGCTGGTCGCGCCGGAGACCACGATCCGGCCGCCCGGCCTGAGCGACTTGAGCGAATGGTCCCAGGTGGCCTGGCCGACGGTCTCCATCACCGCGTCCACCCGCTCGGGCAGCCGCGCGCCCGTCTCGAAGACCTGGTCGGCTCCCAGCTCCAGGGCCCGTTCCCGCTTGTCCGCCGAGCGGCTGGTGGCCCAGACGCGGAAGCCCCCGGCGCGGCCGAGCGCGATCAGCGCGGTGGCGACGCCGCCGCCGGCCCCCTGCACGAGCACCGTCGAGCCCGGCTGCAGCCCCGCCTTGTCGAAGAGCATCCGGTAGGCGGTCAGCCAGGCCGTCGGCAGGCACGCCGCCTGCTCGAACGTGAGCGCGGCCGGCTTGGGCACGAGGTTGCGGCGCGGCACGGCGACCCGCTCGGCGAATGTCCCGTCGTGCACCTCCGACAGCAGCGAGCGCTTCGGGTCGAGCGTCTCGTCGGCGCCACTGCCGATCACCGCGTGCACGATGACCTCGTTGCCGTCCTCGTCGACCCCGGCCGCGTCGCAGCCGAGCACGATCGGCAGCCGTTCCTGGCGGATGCCGACGCCCTTGAGCGTCCACAGGTCGTGGTGGTTGAGCGCGGCGGCCCGTACGGTGACGGTGGTCCAGCCGTCCCGCGTCTCGGGCTCGGGCCGCTCACCGAGCGTCAGCCCGGCCAGAGGATTGTCGGGATCGGTCTGTGTGGCGGTTACGGCGAACATGGCCGCACCCTACTTCAGCGTGATCCGGATCTCCTTGACCGCCCGCTCGACGAACGCGGGCGAGCCGGAGGCGGCGATCTGCACCCCGTCGCGGCAGACGGTCCTGGCCGGCCGGCCACGGCGGTCGATCATCATGGGCGGCTGGGAGGCACGGCCGCAGTCCGGCACCGGGATGAGGCCCACGACGTCGCCCGTCACGCCGCCGAACCAGAGCTGCGGCCCCACCGGGTCGCCCTGGACGGTCTCGCCCGGCTCGGCCAGGCGAACCGGGGCCGTGGCGGTCAGCACCAGGTAGCCGCCCTTGGTCACCCGGCCGCGGATGTGCCCGGCCGCCGCCATGCGCTGCTCGAAGGTCAGCCCGTCGGGCCGGTCGTACAGCGCGAGGCGCCAGTGGCCGAACGCGAACAGCAGCACCTGCCCGTACGAGCCGCTGCCCGGCTGGCGCGGGTACAGGTCGACGTTCGGCGTGAGGCTCCGCAGCGGCCGGCCGCCCTTCGACACCTCGGCCTCGCCGCCGTACGGCGCGGACATGCGGCGGTACTGGCCGGCCACCCAGACGCCCTGCAACGGCCGCGAGCCGAGCGCGGCGAGCCCGAGCCGCGACGGGTAGCGGACCTCGGCGGGGGTGCCGTCGGGGAAGACGACGCGAAGGACCTCGTCGCCGCCCTTCGCCCGGGGGGTGACCTGCAGGAGGTTGGGCGCGGCCCTCGTCGTGGTCAGGGGCGCGGCGGGGCGGGTGGTCCCGTGTCCTGTGGTGAGGGACCCCGGATCGGGGCCGGGGGCGGGACCGGGGTCGCGGCCGGCGAGCAGCCCGGCGACCGCGACGGCGAGCAGCGCCACGACCACCGCCACGCCGGTCAACCGCCGGCGGCGGCTCAGCCCCCCGGCCTCGATGACGTCGAACTGATCGGCCACGGCCGTCCTCATGTCGTGCGGGCTCTCGCCTTCCGCCCCAGTCCAGACCAGTGACGCGGCGTGGCGCATTCACCTGATCGCCACATTGCCCTTCCCCCCGCGGCGCGTACGCATGACGACGGGACCCCGGCCGATGGCCGAGGTCCCGTCATGGCAGGTCCGTCAGGGCATGGTGGTCAGGGCGTGTCTGTCAGGACATCTGGAAGACGGGGCCCGTCGCCGCCGACATCTCGCAGCCGTTGGAGAACGTACGTTCGTAGCGGATCGGCCGGCCCGCCCAGATGCCGAGCGCCGAGACGCGCACCGGGTTGTACTCCATCGTGCAGACCGCGTCGGTCCGCGAGGGCAGCCGGGCGGGGTCGCCGCCGGCCCTTTCGAGGGCGATGCAGGCGGGCTTGGACGAGCGCGACTTGCAGGACAGCACACCCCCCTTGTCGCCAACAATGATCACGAAAAGCCTCCGGTCCGTGTCGGGAGAGTGAGTCTCGGCCACGGCGGGCGAGGCGGCGAATGCCGTACAGGAAAGCACGGCGAGACAGAGAAGTCGACGCATGCTCGCAGCCTGCCTTGGCCTCTGACCTGCGGCAACGACCGACACGAGGGAGCAGTCTCACCTATCCGGACGGCCTCCTTGACACCGTTCTTATGGGACACAAGTCACACTTGATCAGATAACGAATCTCTATCTGAGCTGCAATACAGTCAGTTGATCTGGAAAAATCCACCCTTAACACCCTAAGGAAAGGCATTTCCATGATCCCCCCGGTCCGGCGACTGGCAGCCGTCGCGCTCAGCGCGCTGCTCGCGCTTGGGGTGACCTCACTCGGGGGGCCTGTGGCAGCGGCGAGCGCGTCCGCGAGGACGAGCAGCTGGGTCTACTCGGTAACCCTGGCCAAGACGGCCGCGGACGTCCAGAAGGTCGCCGAGACCTGGAAGCCGGACCGCCTCAAGAAGGCCGACAGCTACAGCCCCGCCACGCCGGGGTCCCAGTCCTCCACGGCGGCGGGCGCCACCACCGTCCCCAGCCCGGAGCTCACCGCGGCCAGGACGACCAAGATCCCGCTCAGCGTGTCGCCGGAGCTGCCGTCGAAGGGCTCGGCCGCCCGGACCATGGGCAAGGTGTTCTTCCGGTTCGGCGACAAGGAGTACTGGTGCTCGGCCAGCTCGATCGCCGCCAAGAACCGCAGCGTCGTCGCCACCGCCGCGCACTGCGCGTACGACGCCCGCCAGGCCAAGCCCGCCGACTCCTGGATCTTCGTCCCCAACCCCGGCCCCAACGGCGAGACGCCCGACGGCATCTACGTCGGCGCGGCGATCAGCATGCACGAGCACTGGCCCGGCCGGGGCGACTACGACTACGACTACGCGTTCGTCACCGTGCACCGCGGCTTCACCTGGGTCTCCAAGGGCGGAAAGCTCGTCATGCAGGACGTCGGCCGCCTCCAGGACATCGTCGGCGGCCAGGGCCTCGCGGTCGCCAAGGGCGTGGGCAGCCACGTCACCACCTTCGGCTACCCGGCCGGCCCGCAGCCCGACGGCACCCGGCCGTTCGACGGACGCAAGCTGCTGAGCTGCGCGGGCAGCACCCGCTGGACCGTCGCCCCCAGCCTCGACCTGCAGTACGGCGTGCAGATCCAGCCGTGCAACTTCACCGCGGGCGCCAGCGGCGGCCCCTGGCTGATCGACTACCAGGCCGGACAGGGCCTCGGCTCGCTGAACGGCATCAACAGCCTCACCTGGAACCGGGACGCCAAGGACGGCTACGACGCCGTCTCCTCCCCCAACTTCACCACCGCCACCGGCGAGGTCTACCGGCACGCGGCTGCGGTCACCACCCCCGCAAATGTGACGTAACGCACACGCAGCGTGGCAACCATCACGGTGATCAGCGAAGATCGGATCTCGGAACGATCACGGCCGCTTCACACACGCCTGACATGATCTTCCGCAAATTCCCAGACACGCAGTCAGCCCGATAGGTTCCCGGCTGTCCAATTGCTGCATCGAGGGATGTACGGAGCCCCACGACAGCACAAGGCAAGCCTGGAGTTACCTTGAAGCGAATCCTCCTCCCGGCCGGTGGCGCCGTCCTGGCGACCGGCCTCCTGGCCGCCGGCCTGACCGGCACCGCGCAGGCCCGAGCCGACATCGCCACCGACCCCATGGCCCGCAACACGTCACAGGCCTCCTCGGTCGCGTCGTTCTGGCTCGCCTCCAACGGCGCCGCGCTGCGCGCCGCCACGGCGTACGCCTGGGACGACAAGGAGGTCCGGAAGGTCGTCTCCAAGGGCGGTTACACCGCGGACGGCAACCCCGGCAGCGCCTCGCCCATCGGCGAGGAGAAGAAGCCCATCGGCCGCGTGCAGAACGTCAACCTGCCCAAGACGGTCGGCAAGGTCTTCTTCGTCGACGGGTCCGGCAAGTTCCGGTGGTGCTCGGCCACGTCGGTCCAGTCCAACTACCGCAACCTGGTCGCCACGGCCGGCCACTGCGTGTACGACACGGACAGCAACAAGGACGTCCTGAGCAACTGGGTGTTCGTGCCCGGCTACTACCAGGGCAAGGCGCCGTTCGGCATCTACGTGGGCAAGCAGGCGTTCACCCACACCGACTTCGACGTCTACGAGGACTACGACCGCGACTACGCGTTCGTGACCGTCTTCAACGGCATCGCCTTCGAGGGCGTCAAGCAGGTGGACCGCAAGGACTACGAGCGGTTCAGCGGCCCGAAGCGCAGCTGGGGCGGCCACTACTACATCCTGCTGTCGAAGGACGCGGGACGCCTGGGCGACAACGTCGGCGGCCAGGGCGTGGCGTGGAACCAGGCCACCGGCAAGGACGTGCGCGCGTTCGGCTACCCGGCCGGCCCGCACCCGGACGGCAACCGCCCCTACAGCGGCGTGACGCCGAAGTGGTGCTACGGCAAGACCACCGGCAAGGCCGTGGGCGCCTCGTGGCTCAAGATCGAGGAGCACGTGGGCCTCAAGTGCCCGGTCACCCCGGGCTTCGACGGCGGCCCCTGGCTGAGCAACTACAGCAACAGCAAGCGCCTCGGCTACGTCAACGGCGTGACGAGCACGTTCGCCGACCAGGACGGCAACGACCGGATCGACTACATCACCTCGCCGTACTTCGACGGGGAGACGGCGTCGGTCTACAACGCGGCCAAGAACGTCTGGTCGGGCAAGATCGTCGGCCCTAACGGCGAGCTGTACAAGTAACACCCCCGATTCGGAGAGGGGCCCGGCTTCGGCCGGGCCCCTTTTTCGTGCCTCCGGTTTGGGAGGCGAAGAGGCGGGGAGAGGTCGCCAACCCCGTTCCCGACGCCGATTCCGAAGATCATCGGACGGCGGAGCCGGATTAGACGGAGTTGGAGCCCGTTTTGGTTCCTGTGATCTAGGTCACATATACCCGAACACTCTCTGTCATGTCCGATTGATCCGGCTTTACTCGGGCCATACCGAACGCCGCGATACCCAGCGAAAACGTGACCTCATGATCACTGAACGCTAAGATCACTGACAGGTAACGGAATGGTCACGGCGGTAAGGGTGCCTACCGAATCAGTCAAACCGGGTTCCACCTGCGGAGATCACCGCGCTATGTTCCTTGCTATCCCTTTACTGACGCATGGGACGCAAGTTGCGTCTCACGACAGACCAAGGAGCAGTTCCCTTGAAGCGCATCCTCATCCCCGCCGGTGGAGCCATCCTGGCTACCGGCCTTCTGGCTGCCGGCCTGGCCGGTTCCGCCTCGGCCGCCGGAGACGTCGCCACCGACCCGATGGCGAAGAGCGCGGCCGACGCCAAGGCCATCGCCCAGTACTGGGCCGAGAGCAACGGTGCGGCCCTCAAGGCCGCGACCGAGTCCAATGTCTGGGACAAGAGCGACGTCGCCAAGCTCCAGAGCAAGGGCGGCTACAGCGCCGACACCAAGCCGGGCTCGGCCAAGCCGATCGGCCAGGAGACGAAGAAGACGGTCAAGGTTCAGAACGTGAACCTGCCGAAGACCATCGGCAAGGTCTTCTTCGTCAACAGCAAGGGCGAGAAGAAGTGGTGCTCCGCCACCTCCGTCCAGTCCAAGTACCGCAACCTGGTCTCCACGGCCGGCCACTGCGTCTACGACACGGCCGGCAACGCGGACGTCATGTCCAAGTGGGTCTTCGTCCCGGGCTACTACCAGGGCAAGTCGCCGTGGGGCATCTACGTCGGTAAGCAGGCGTTCACGCACTACGACTTCGACGTGTACGAGGACTACGACCGCGACTACGCGTTCGTGACCGTGTACAACGGCATCCAGCTGGGTGGCGGCACGGCGAAGCAGGTGTCGAAGTCCGAGTTCGACAAGTACCAGGGCGTCAAGGACGCCAAGGACGTCGAGATCAGCCGCGCCGAGTTCCGCCAGTGCAAGCTGGACCCGACCTCCACCACGGCGTGCTGGGTCAAGCGCGGCTCCAAGTCGGAGCCGACCGGCCCCGACTACCCCGGTGCCGAGGTCGCCAAGGTCGAGGTCCCCGCGGCGACCTACAAGGACGCCAAGGTCGGCAAGGGCAACGGTTTCAAGTTCGGTGAGCCCGTCACCGAGATCGTGACCGACTCCCAGGCCGCCGCGTACAAGAAGGCCCAGGAGGCGGACGCCAAGAAGTACCCGGCGACCGTCGTCCAGGACGCCCGTGGCAACTGGACCATCACGCACTACTTCGTGCAGCAGTGGCAGAAGCCCGGCTCCGACACCAAGTTCTACAAGACCGTCTTCTACATCATCGAGGGCTTCGCGAAGGACGCCGGCCGTCTCGGTGACAACGTCGGCGGTCAGGGTGTCGCCTGGAACCAGCCCACCGGCAAGTACGTCCGCGTGTTCGGCTACCCGGCCGCCGCGCACCCCGACGGCAACAAGAACTTCACCGGCATCACGCCGAAGTGGTGCTACGGGAAGACCTCGAAGAAGCTTGTCGGCTCCGCCGCCAAGAAGATCGAGGAGCACGTGGCCCTCAAGTGCTCGATGACCGAGGGCGCCGACGGTGGTCCGTGGCTGGTCAACTACAGCAACAGCAAGCGTCTCGGTTACGTGAACGGTGTCACCAGCACCTTCAACGACCAGGACGCCAACGGTCGCGTCGACTACATCTCCTCGCCGTACTTCGACGGCGAGACCGCGGCGATCTACAAGTCCGCCTCGAACGTGTGGTCCGGCAAGATCCTCTAAGTAACGCTCCGCGATCGGCCTGAGGCCGATCCACCCCGCGTCACTCGCCAAGGGCCCGGCTTTCGCCGGGCCCTTCGGCGTTCCCGGGGAAGTGTGGGTCGTTTTGACGCATCAGGCGCGCAGACGGTGCCATCAGATGGATGTGATGTGCGTCACATGCGCTTGCATGGCTCGAGATCTACGACACGCCACTCTCTGCAGTCACACTGACAACTTACTTATGTTGATCAGCGAAAACGGGCGCGTCAGGCACTCCGGGCAAGGTGTGGAGATAGCCGATCTAAACATCACAGAACGATCACGGGCGACAAGCCCTCTCTTTTCCTTCCAAAGTGGCTTCCCGTCATCAAGATCACGCCTGTATGTTCTGGCTATCCCTTTACTGACGCATGGGACGCAAGAAGCGTTCCACGACAGCCCAAGGAGTTACCTTGAAGCGCATCCTCCTCCCCGCCGGTGGCGCCATTCTGGCCACCGGTCTGCTGGCTGCTGGTCTGGCCGGCACCGCTCAGGCCCAGGGCGACGTCGCGAGCGACGCTCTGGCCAAGACCGAGGCTCAGGCTGCTGAGGTCCTCAACTTCTGGACCAAGTCCAACAACGCCGCTCTGACGCAGGCCGTTGCCTTCAACCCCGACTCGCTCGAGGTCAAGAAGATCAAGAGCGGCGGTGGCTACTCCGCCGACACCAAGCCGGGCTCGGCTCTGCCGATCGGCGAGGAGAAGAAGGCCGCGGTCAAGACCCAGAACGTGAACCTGCCGAAGACCATCGGCAAGGTCTTCTTCGAGGGTCGCGACGGCAAGCTGTACTGGTGCTCCGGCACCTCCATCCAGTCGCAGTACCGCAACCTGGTCGCCACGGCCGGGCACTGCGTCTACGACATGGCGGCCAACAACGAGGTCGTGTCGCGCTGGGTCTTCGTCCCGGGCTACTACCAGGGCAAGACGCCGTTCGGTGTGTACGTGGGCAAGCAGGCCTTCACCCACTACGACCTCGACGTCTACGAGGACTTCGACCGCGACTACGCGTTCGTGACCGTGTACAACGGTGTCGGCGGCCCCAACGCCGTCTCCACCAAGCAGGTCACCAAGGCTGAGTACAACGCTGCCACCGGTGAGAAGTTCACCAAGGAAGTGGAAGTCTCCGAGGACGAGTTCAAGAAGGGCCGCCTCGACCCGAAGACCGCGGACCTCTACTCCCGCAAGCACGGCACGCGCGACCAGCTCGCGAGCCCGGACTACCCGGGTGCCGAGGTTGCCAAGGTTGAGGTTTCCGAGGCCACCTACAAGGCCGCTCGCACCGGCAAGGGCAACGGCTACAAGTTCGGCGAGCCCGTCGTCGAGCAGGTGACCTACCGCGAGGGCTTCGAGTACGCCGAGAAGGCCAAGAAGAACCCGCAGGACTTCCCCGGCACCGTCAAGCTCGACCGCGAGACGGCCACCATCACCCACTTCTACGTGCAGGCCTGGTACAAGCCCGGTCAGCAGACGAAGTACATCCGCACCGACTTCTTCGTCGTCGACACCGCCGCCGCCCTCAAGGACGTCGGCCGCCTCGGTGACAACGTCGGTGGCCAGGGTGTGGCGTGGAACCAGCCCGGTGGCGCTGTCGTCCGTACCTTCGGGTACCCGGCGGGCCCGCACCCCGACGGCAACAAGCCCTACACGGGTGTCACGCCGAAGTGGTGCTACGGCAAGACCGCGACCAAGGTTCTCCAGGTCCCGGCCAAGAAGGTCGAGGAGCACCAGAGCCTGCGTTGCCCGGTGACCGCCGGTTACGACGGTGGCCCCTGGCTGGCCAAGTACAGCAACGCCAAGCGTCTCGGCTACGTCACCGGTGTGACCAGCCTGATCGTCGACGCCGACAGCAACAACCGCTACGAGACGATCACCTCGCCGATCTTCGACGGTGAGACCGCCGCGATCTACAAGGCCGCTGCGGCCGTGTGGTCCGGCAAGCTCGTCAAGTAGTTCACTGCGGTACCCGAATGAAGGCCCTAGGTCATCGTTCACATGCTTGACCCGAAGGGCTCGGCTTCTGCCGGGCCCTTCGGCCTTTTCTGGGTCTTTGGTACAGCCCCTTACCCAAGTGACCAGAGGGTCGATAGGGTCTTACGAGATATTTGACAACTTTGTGGAGCCCCCCAGTGAAGCGCCTGCTCGTCCCCCTCGCCGTCGCCGGTCTCGGCGCCGCCGCCCTCGCCGCCCCCGCCACCGCCACGCCGACCTGGGCGAGCGACCCCCTCTCCCCCAAGCCCGCCGACGCCTACAGCGCCGCGTACTTCTGGCTGGACGCCAACGGCGCCGCACTGAAGAAGGCCACCGAGTTCCGCGTCGACGCCAAGGACGTCCCCAAGCTCGTCCGCCCCTCGACCACCTCGGCTGACGGCAAGCCGGGCATGGCGGCTCCCACGGGCACCACCGGCGCGGCCGCGAAGACCAAGAACGTGAACCTGCCGAAGACGATCGGCAAGGTCTTCTTCCTCGACCGCGGCGGCGACTACCGCTGGTGCTCCGCGACCTCGATCCAGTCCAGGAACCGCAACCTGGTCGCCACCGCCGGCCACTGCGTGTACGAGCAGGGCAAGGACGTCTTCAGCAAGTGGGTGTTCGTGCCCGGCTACTACCAGGGCAAGGCCCCCTTCGGCGTCTACGCGGGCGCGTACGCCTTCACCGCCTACGATCTCGACGTCTACGACGACTACGACGGTGACTTCGCGTTCGTGGCCGTGCACAACGGCTTCAGCCTCGCCGCCGAGAAGACGGTGACGAAGGCCGAGTACGACAAGTGGGCGGGCGACAAGTGGATCAAGCGCGAGGAGATCAGCGCCGCCGACTTCGGGAAGTGCCTGCTCAACCTCGGCACCTGCTGGTCCGAGGGTGAGGACAAGCCGGCCGACAAGGTCGGGCCCGACTACCCGGGCGCGGTCGTCGAGAAGGACGAGGTCGGCGAGGAGGCGTACAAGGACGCCAGGACCGGCAAGGGCAACGGCTACAAGTTCGGCGAGCCGGAGACCGCGCTGGTGACCAAGCCGGAGTACGACGCGTACAAGGGAGTCGGCAAGAAGGCCGAGGACGCGCGCGGCAACTACACGATCACCCGCTTCTACACGCAGAAGTGGGTCAAGCCCGGCACCTCGCGCAAGTACTACAAGGGTGAGTACGTCATCGGCCTGGCCAAGGACGCCGGGCGGCTCGGTGACGTCGTCGGCGGCCAGGGTGTGGCGTGGAACCAGCCCATGGGCCAGAAGGTCACCGTCTTCGGCTACCCGTCCGCCCCGCACCCCGACGGCGACCGCCCCTTCACCGGCCTGACCCCCAAGGTGTGCTCCGGCAAGAGCGGCACCAAGACCTACCAGGTCAACATGTTCAAGGTCGAGACGCACCAGGTGCTGAAGTGCTCGATGACCGGCGGGTCCGACGGCGCGCCGTGGCTGCTCCGGTACGACAACAACAAGCGCACCGGTTACCTCAACGGCGTCACGAGCCTGTTCCACGACCAGGACGGCAACGACCGGATCGACTTCATCAGCTCCGCCTACTTCGACGGCGAGGTCGCCGACGTCTACAACAAGGCGAACTACGCCGCGACGAAGACGGTCGTCGGCCCGAACGGCGAGCTGATCGGCCAGTAGAAGGAAGCCAGGAGAAGGAAGAAGGTCAGACCGGCGCGAGCGCGCGGGTGCGTTCGTACAGGGACGTCACCGCGGGCTCGCGCCGGTACGGCTCCAGCCGCCGGCGCAGGTCCGTGGCGTAGGACCGGGACCTGACCGACTGGAGCTCCCCGGCGAGGTCGAGCGCGCCCGCCGCCACCCCGCACGCCTCCTCCAGCTCGCCGCACTGCAGCAGCCCGGCGGCCAGGAGCGACAGGTTGAACATGCGGCCCCGCACGTAGCGGCCGTCCATGTCGAGCGAGCGGCGGGCCTGGCGCACGGCCCGCTCCCCGTCGCCGAGGTCGCGGAAGCAGTGGGCGAACTTGGCCGAGAGGTACGCCTCGTCGAAGTAGCTCAGCCACGCCGGCTCACGCCCCGGCGAGCGGCGGTCGAAGGCCAGCTCGGCCTGGTGGAGGCTGGCGCCGCAGGCGTGGGCGTCGCCGAGACCGGCGTGGGCGTGGGCCTCCAGCACGTGGCAGGAGGCCATCAGGGTCTGGATGCCCGACCGCTGCGCCGCGAGCTGGGCGGCCCTGGCGAGGTCGAGGGCGTGGGCCGGCTGTCCCATGTAGATGGCCTGGTGGGCCATCCCGGCCAGGATCTCGCTGCCGAGCGCGTCGTCGCCGGCGCCCCTGGCCAGGCGCAGCGCCTGGATGAGGTAGCGCTGGGCGAGGCCGTGCTGCTCCAGGTCGTAGGCCATCCAGCCGGCCAGCCGGGTCAGCTCGGCCGCGGCGGCGGCGAGCTGCTTGCCGGTGCTCTCGCCGTACGTGCCGTCCTTGAGGAGCGGCGCGACGGCGGTGTCGAGGTACTTGACCACGGACGCGCGCACGCGCCCGCTGCCGAACCGGTTGTCGAGCTCGCCGAAGGAGCGGGTCACCTCGTGGATGGCCGCGATGTCGGCCCGGCCCACGCGGCGTGGGCCACCGCCGTCGAGGCGGTCCTCCGGTGGGGACGTCAGCCAGCGTACGGCTCCCACGGAGCCCGCTCCTATCGCGAACGTGGAGTCGATCAGGAATCTCCTTCTCTCCACGTCGGCCTTCCACAGCGCCGTCACGGTCGCGACCCCCTCCTGCCACGTGTGCGTGAACTCTTGCCCGAGGTCGAGGGGGGTGATGATCGTCGGCATGCCCAGGTCTTCGGGTCTGACGGGCCTGCCGAGCCGGAGCGCGAAGATCTCGCCGAGCAGCGCCGGCACGGGCTCCCTGGGCCGCTGACCACCGATCCATCGCAGGACGGAGCTGTGGTCGTACTTCAGGCCCGGGGCGCCGCGCGTCGCGCCCAGCTCGTTGAGGCGCCTGGCCAGCCCTTTGTGGGAGAAGCCCGACTCCGCGATGAGCTGCCGCAGCAGTCTGTTGGGCTCGCGTGTCATCGCTCTCCTCACCGCGGGAGTGGAGCCGGCCACGTCGTGGCCTCCTCACCGAGGGAGGCGGAGCCGGCGTCCTTACAGAGGGCTCCTGTTATAGCACGCTGAGTAAAGGAAGTTTTGCGCTTTCCCGATGCTCGCGCGAACTACCCGGACGCCGGCCCGGCGGATGCTTGTACGCGTCACCCTGCGACGCGAGCGACCCCGTCCCTCCTGGCCTGCGCGGCCACGGCGGCGGTGACGGCGGGGGCGACCCGCTCGTCGAAGGGGCTGGGGATGACGTAGTCGGCCGCGAGGTCGTCGCCCACCACGGCGGCGAGCGCGGTGGCGGCGGCGACCTTCATGTTCTCGGTGATGGTGGTGGCGCGGACGTCGAGCGCCCCGCGGAAGACGCCGGGGAAGGCGAGGACGTTGTTGATCTGGTTGGGGAAGTCGGAGCGGCCGGTGGCGACCACCCGGGCGTGCCGCGCGGCCACGGCCGGGGGCACCTCGGGCGTCGGGTTGGACAGCGCGAACACGATCGACTCGGGCGCCATGGACGCGATGGCCTCCTCCGACACGGTGGAGCCGGACAGGCCCAGGAACACGTCGGCCCCGGCCAGCGCCTCCTCGGTGGAGCCCTTGTGGCCGGCCCGGTTGGTGTCGCGGGCCAGGGCCGCCTTGACCGGGTTGAGCCCGTCGCGGCCGGGGTGGATCATGCCCTTGGAGTCGGCCACGGCGATGTCGCCGATGCCGGCCTCCAGCAGGATGCGGGTGACGGCGACGCCGGAGGCCCCGGCCCCGGCGACGACGACACGCAGGTCGCCGAGCGTGCGGCCGGTGAGGCGGGCGGCGTTGGTGAGGGCGGCCAGGGCGACGATGGCGGTGCCGTGCTGGTCGTCGTGGAAGACGGGGATGTCGAGCAGCTCGCGCAGGCGGTCCTCGACCTCGAAGCAGCGGGGGGCGCTGATGTCCTCGAGGTTGATGCCGCCGAACGAGGGCGCGAGCCGGACGACGGTCTCGACGAGCGCGTCCACGTCGGTGCAGTCGAGGCAGATCGGGACCGCGTCGACGCCGCCGAACTCCTTGAACAGCAGCGCCTTGCCCTCCATGACCGGCATGGCGGCGGCCGGGCCGATGTCGCCGAGGCCGAGGACGGCGGTGCCGTCGGAGACGACGGCCACCACGTTGGAGACCCACGTGTAGTCGTTGACGAGGGACGGCGTGTCGGCGATGGCTGTGCAGACCCGCGCGACACCGGGGGTGTAGGCCAGTGACAGGTCATCGGCGTCGCGGACGGGAATGGTGGAGCGGACCTCCAGCTTGCCGCCGCGGTGCAGGGCGAAGACGGGATCGAGGTCGAGTGGATCGTGGGGGGAGGATGCTGACGAAGCAGAGAAGGCAGTCACAGAGAGACCCCAGTACTCATCGGACGGACGAAGGACCTTCGGCAGACGGCGCGAGAGGCCTGGCTTCGGTAGCCGCCAGGGTCCCCTCCCGAACGTCTCGTGAGGGGTTACGGGGGTCACCCGTCGCCCCATAGTGCCACAGGCCGACACGACCACAGGTAGCCCTGCCGACGCCGTTCCGTTGACACATTGTTAAATGTCCGATGACGGACCCGGGCAACCTGCCACTTAAACTTCACCAAATCCGACTTTTTGGTATATCTCACGAGGAGGCCTGACATGGCCCTCTGGCCCAGGAGCAGCCGCGGCCAAGCCATCGGCGCGCTCGCCCTTACCGCCGTCCTGGCGCTGTCCGGCTGTGGCGGTGGCTCGGGGAGCAGCTCCACCTCCGCCACCACCGGAGGCGGCACGGCCGCGGGCGGAGCCAAGCTCGTCAACCCGGGCAAGCTCACCACCTGCACGAACATCCCGTACGAGCCGTTCCAGTTCAAGGACGCGAGCGGCAAGGTCGTCGGATTCGACGTGGACATCGTCGACCTGGTCGCCAAGAAGCTCGGCGTCCAGCAGCAGATCGTGGACATCGACTTCGCGGTCATCAAGAGCGGCGCGGCCATGGCCACCGGCAAGTGCGACGTCGCCGCGGCCGGCATGACGATCACTCCCGAGCGCAAGCAGAACATCACGTTCTCCGTGCCGTACTTCGACGCCACGCAGGCCCTGCTGGCCAAGAAGGGCACGGGCGCCAAGTCGCTGGAGGACGTCAAGGCCAAGGGGCTCAAGCTCGGCGCGCAGGCCAGCACGACCGGCCTCGACTACGTCAAGAAGCAGGGGTTCGATCCGACCGAGTACGCCGACTCCCCCAAGGAGCTGCTGGCGCTGCAGGCCGGCCAGGCCGACGTGATCGTGCAGGACCTGCCGGTGGTCCTCACCTGGCTGAAGAAGCCGGAGATCGCCGCCAAGTTCGAGCTGATCGCCAGCCTCGACACGGGCGAGCAGTACGGCATCGGCCTGAAGAAGAACGCCGACCCGGTCCTGCTCAAGACCATCGACGACACGATCACCCAGGCCAAGGCCGACGGCACGTACGAGAAGATCTTCGTGAAGTGGTTCGGCAAGAAGCCGGGCGAGCTGAGCTGATCCATGACGGACCACATACCACCGCCGGTGACGGCTGAGCCGGGCACGAGGGCCCGGCTCAGCCCGCGCAAGAAGCAGCGGATCAGCCGCGCGGTCCAGTACGTCGTCCTGCTCGCCATCCTCGTCGGCGTCGTCCTCTACGCCGACTGGGCCAGCCTGGCAGAGAACTTCGCCAAGCTGGACGTGGCGGAGAAGGCGCTGCCCGAGCTGTTCACGGTCGCGCTGAGGAACACCATCATCTACGCGGTGGGCGGGTTCCTCTTCTCCTTCGTGCTCGGGCTGATCCTCGCGCTCATGCGGCTGTCCACCGTCCGGCCGTACCGCTGGATCTCGGGGCTCTACATCGAGATCTTCCGTGGTCTGCCGGCCCTGCTCATCTTCCTGCTGATCACCTTCCTGCCACTGGCCCTGCCCGGCTTCGCGGTGCCCGGCGGCACGTACGGCCAGGGCATCCTGGGCCTCGGCCTGGTCGGCGCGGCCTACCAGGCGGAGGTGTTCCGGGCCGGCCTGCAGGCCGTGCCGAAGGGCCAGACCGAGGCCGCGCGGTCGCTCGGCATGTCCGCCTTCAGGTCGCAGGTCACCGTGGTCATCCCGCAGGCCATCCGGATCGTCATCCCGCCGACCACCAACCAGTTCGTCGCGCTGCTCAAGGACTCGTCACTGGTGCTCTTCCTGGGCGTGTCCGGTGAGTACGTCGAGCTGGCCAAGTTCGGCAACGACCTGGCCTCGCAGTACGCCAACGCCACGCCCATCATGGTGTCCGGCCTGACGTACCTGCTGGTCACGATCCCGCTGGGCCACCTCACGACCCGGCTGGAGAAGCGGAAGGTGAGGGCCCGATGACGCCCGCCATCGAGATCAAGGACCTGCACAAGCACTTCGGCAAGAACGAGGTGCTGCAGGGCATCAACTGCACCGTCGAGTCCGGTCAGGTGGTGTGCGTGATCGGCCCGTCGGGCTCGGGCAAGTCCACGCTGCTGCGCTGCGTGAACCTGCTGGAGCAGCCGACCAGGGGCAAGGTGCTGGTGGAGGGCGTCGAGGTCACCGACCCCGACGTGGACATCGACGCGGTCAGGCGCCGCATCGGCATGGTGTTCCAGCAGTTCAACCTCTTCCCGCACATGACCGCCCTGCAGAACGTCATGATCGCCCAGCAGCGGGTGCTCGGGCGCGGCAGGAAGGAGGCCCAGGAGATCGCCCGGGCCAACCTCGACCGGGTGGGCGTCGGCGAGAAGGCGGGCTCCTACCCCGCCCAGCTCTCCGGCGGCCAGCAGCAGCGCGTGGCCATCGCCCGGGCGCTGGCCATGGGCCCCGACCTGATGCTGTTCGACGAGCCGACCTCGGCGCTCGACCCGGAGCTGGTCGGCGACGTGCTGGCGGTCATGCGCAAGCTGGCCGAGGAGGGCATGACCATGCTCGTGGTGACCCACGAGATGGCCTTCGCGCGCGAGGTCGCGGACCGGGTCGTGTTCATGGACGGCGGCGTCATCGTCGAGGACGGGCCGCCCGCCCAGGTCATCGGCGAGCCCCGCGAGGAGCGGACCCGCACGTTCCTGCGGCGCGTCCTGCACCCCGAGGGCTGAGGACCGTCCCGCTGGGCGCCCGTCCAGGGCGCCCAGCCGGCCCCGCCCGTGTAATACTCCGGCATGGACTTGACCTCTTACGCCGAGTGGGCGGTCCGCCTGGTCAACGACCCCGTCCCCCCGCCCGCGCTGCGGGAGCTGCGTGAGGAGCTGGCCGCCGTCTTCGCCGCCGAGGAC
The DNA here is from genome assembly GCF_040605905.1 of Nonomuraea sp. NPDC005501. Classification (NCBI taxonomy): domain Bacteria; kingdom Bacillati; phylum Actinomycetota; class Actinomycetes; order Streptosporangiales; family Streptosporangiaceae; genus Nonomuraea; species Nonomuraea sp. NPDC005501. Next base: position 24,518 of record NZ_JBEXDT010000044.1, read on the forward strand.
GAGGAGACGGTCGTGGCTCTGCTCAACGCGCTCCTCGTGCTCCATCCCGTACGGCCGCAGCTCACCGCCCACGACGGCAGCCACTGGCATCTGCACCTGGCCCAGGACCCCACCGGGAACCCCGCGGCCGGCGCCGTGATGGGCTTGGCCGCGGTGGTCGCCGAGCACGGCGCGGAGCGGCTGGGCCGCTGCCAGGACCCCCGCTGCGGCAGGGCGTTCCTCGACACCTCCTCCAACCGCTCGCGCCGCTACTGCTCGGCCCGCTGCGCCAGCCGCGCCAACGTGGCCGCCTACCGCGCGCGCCGCCGTGGTGAGTGACCCCGTGAGGAGTGACGCCGTGCTGAGTGACGCCGTGCTGAGTGACAGCGCGGCGGCCAGTAACGCAGGACGACCCGCCCGACCACGTCGGTGACGGGCCCGAAGTCCCAGCTGTCGCGCCGGCCGGACGCCCGCTGGTTGTCGCTCTCCAGCCACCACCCGTCCTCGCCCTGCCAGGCGGCCCGCTTGACGATCAGCCTGGAGGGGTCACCGGGGAGCCGCGCGACCACGACGTCGCCGGGCCGGATCGGGATGGATCGCCGCACCAGGAGCCAGTCTCCCGGCAGCAGGCCGGGACGCATCGAATCCCCCTCGACACGCACTCTCATACGCCGAGACCCCCTCCGGCACGGGCCCTGAGACCCGAGTAAGGTCGGTAAGTGGACCAAGCTGACACAGCATCAAGGAAGGATTTTCTGATGCTCGCACGACTGCTACGACCCAAGCATGTCGCTTCCGCTCACTGCGACCTGCCCTGCGGCGTATATGACCCCGCCCAGGCCCGGATCGAGGCCGAGTCGGTCAAGGCGATCATGGAGAAGTACGGCGCCAACGAGGACCCGGTCTTCCGCGCTCGCGCGCTGACCATCAAGGAGGAGCGGGCCGAGCTGGTCAAGCACCACCTGTGGGTCCTGTGGACCGACTACTTCAAGCCCCCGCACCTGGAGCAGTACCCCCAGCTGCACCAGCTCTTCTGGGACGCCACGAAGCTGGCGGGCGCGGCGGGCGCCAAGGGCACGGTCGACGTCGCCAAGGCCGAGGACCTGCTCGGCAAGATCGACGAGATCTCCAAGATCTTCTGGGAGACCAAGGCCGCGTAGAACGGCGCAAAGGCTCTGTGTGGTGACCCGCTACACAGAGCCTTTTCCGTTGATGGCGCGTCTGATTCGTCCAAGCACCGCTCGGGGGCGGTAAGTTGCAGTCAGCGTCGTATACGCGAGGAGGAACGTGACCGAGGAAACCGAGACGCGCATGGAGGGCGAGACCGGTATCCGTGACGTGGTGAGCATCAGGCTCCCCGCGGCGAGCGCCTACCTGTCCGTGCTGCGTACGGCCACTGCCGGGTTGGCCGCCCGGCTCGACTTCACGCTGGACGAGATCGAGGATCTGCGGATCGCGGTCGACGAGGCGTGCGCCATGCTGCTGAACGAGGCCGTGCCCGGAACCGACCTGACGGCCGAGTTCGAGCTGAGCGGCCAGGAGATGCAGGTCACGGTCGAGGTGGCGACGGTCGGCAGCTCCGCTCCCAAGCGCGACGACTTCGCCTGGATGGTCCTGACCGCCCTGGCCGACGATGTGGAGGCTGCTACCGACTCTCCTGACCGCATGGCGATCGTCCTGCGTAAGCGCCGTGGCGCTGCGAGGCCGGCGTGACGGAAAGGACTGGAGCCATGGCCACCAGCGATCACGCTGTGCCCGACCGGGTCCGTGCCCGCATGCTGTTCGCCGAACTGGCCGAGCTGGGGCCCGAGGAGCCGCGCCGTCAGCGCATCAGGGACGAGCTGGTGGAGCTCCACCTTCCGCTGGTCGAGTACCTCGCGCGACGCTTCCGCAACCGCGGCGAGTGGCTCGACGACCTCACGCAGGTCGCCACGATCGGGCTGATCAAGTCGATCGACCGGTTCGACCTGGCCCGCGGCGTGGAGTTCTCCACCTACGCGACGCCGACCATCGTCGGCGAGATCAAGAGACACTTCCGCGACAAGGGCTGGGCGGTCCGGGTGCCGCGCCGCCTGCAGGAGCTCAAGCTCTCGCTGACGAAGGCCATCAGCGACCTGTCGCAGCGCGAGGGGCGCGCGCCTACCGTGGCCGAGCTGGCCGCCTACCTCAAGATGACCGAGGAGGAGGTGCTGGAGGGCCTGGAGTCGGCCAACGCCTACTCGACGGTCTCCCTCGACGCGCCCGACTCCGGCGACGACGACGCGCCCGCCGTGTCCGACTCGCTCGGCATCGTGGACGAGTCGCTCGAAGGCGTCGAGTACCGCGAGTCGCTCAAACCGCTGCTCGAACGCCTGCCGCCGCGCGAGAAGCGCATCCTGCTGCTGCGGTTCTTCGGCAACATGACGCAGTCGCAGATCGCCACCGAGCTGGGCATCTCGCAGATGCACGTCTCACGCCTGCTGGCCCGCACGCTGGCCCAGCTGCGCGAGGGTCTGACCGCCGACGACTGACGCCCGCTCCGGTCAGCCGGTTTCCTGGCCGTCGCCGTACAACGCCTTGGTGGTGGGGGGTGCGAGCAGGGCGGCCAGGCCGACCACGGCCACCACGACCAGCGGGACCCCGAGGTCCGGCCGGCTGGAGTCGATGAGCGTCACCGCGACGGGCAGCAGGAAGACCTGGGCGAGCACGCTGGGGGTCCTCCCCCACCGCTCGCCTCTCAGCAGACCGCCCCACGCCACCCAGAGCAGCCCCGCGCCGATCAGCACCCCGAAGGCCGCCTCGGCGACGGCGCTGGTGACGTCACCGGCCAGGCCGCGCAGGGTCTCGACCGCCACGTAGCCACCCAGACCTAGCGTCACGAGGCCCTCCAGGGCGACGACGACGGCGGCGACGAGCAGGGTCACGGGACGCTTGGACACACGGGCACCCTATCCACTCCGGCCTCCGGTCCGGTCGCCGCCCGGACGTTGACCCAACAAATAGGGATCATCGCGACAAGACAGACATCCATCATGGATACGCTGGCCTCATGCGCGCGATGCTGCTGGTCAACCCCAAGGCGACGACCACGAACGCCCGCACCCGGAACGTCCTGATCCGGGCGCTCGGCGCGGCCGTGGAGCTGACCGTCGAGGAGACCGGCTACCGGGGACACGCGGCGACACTGGCCGCCACCGCCCGCGCCAAGGGCTACGACGTGGTGGCCGTGCTCGGCGGTGACGGCACCATCAACGAGACGGTCAACGGCCTGCTCAATCCCGTGGACGGCGTCCTCCCGGCCCCCGCCACCCTGCCCGCCGGCACCCTCCTGCCCGAGGACTCCGCGGCCGATGCCGACCCGAGCGCGGGGCGGCCGGCGCTGATCGTCATCCCGGGCGGCAGCGCCAACGTGTTCGCCCGCGGGCTCGGCCTGCCGAACGACCCCGTCGAGGCCACCGGGGCGGTGCTGGAGGCGCTGCGCGAGGACCGGCGCAGAACCGTCGGGCTGGGCCAGGCCCTCTGGGGCCACGAAAGCCGATATTTCACCTTCTGCGCGGGGATGGGGTACGACGCCGAGGTGGTCCGCGCGGTCGAGGGCCTCCGCGGCGCCGGCCGCAAGGCGACGCCCGCCCGTTACGTGAACACCGCGCTACGGCACTATGTCGCGACCGACAAACGGCACCCCCCGATGACGCTGACCGGTCCGGGCATCCCCACGGCGGGCGGGATCTACATGGCGATCATCTCCAACACCTCCCCCTGGACGTACGTCGGCACGCGGCCCGTCCGCCCCACGCCGTGGGCCGCCTTCGAGACGGGCCTGGACATGCTGGGGCTCCAGCGCCTGGGCCTGACCTCGTTGATTCCGCTCATCCAGCACATTCTCACGGAGAGTGACGCCCTCCCGTCCGGCCGGCACCTCGTCCAGCTCCACGACGAGCCCGGGTTCACCCTGACCGCGGACCGCCCGGTGGCCTTCCAACTGGACGGGGACTACCTGGGCGAACGTGAATCCGTAACATTCCGGTCTATCCCGAACGCGTTACAAGTCCTGGTCTAGCTGGTTACATTCGGTCATTGTGTGACGCATCCGACATCCATTACGGCCAAAACTTCGCGGTGACCCCCTTGCGTGCACTCTCCGTGGCTGACAGGCTCAAGACTGACGTCGGAACGTAGGACGTTTAACCACGACCCCGAGGTCGTTCCGGCTGTCCGGCGAGCAATTCCGGTTCTCCATGATCCGGGTCTTTGCTCGCGCGCCCTAGTGAAACTCTTCACAAAGTAGCCGCACGGAGCCGCCCAGAGGCTCCATCTACTAAGGAGTGGACGCATGGACTGGCGCCACGTAGCTGCCTGCCGTGACGTGGACCCCGAGCTGTTCTTCCCGATCGGCAACACCGGCCCGGCACTCATGCAGATCGAGGAGGCCAAGCAGGTCTGCCGATCCTGTCCGGCCGTGGACGCGTGCCTGAAGTGGGCCCTGGAGTCCGGCCAGGACGCCGGTGTCTGGGGCGGCCTGAGCGAGGACGAGCGTCGCGCGCTCAAGCGCCGCACGGCTCGTGCCCGCGCCCGCGCCACCGCCTGATTCACGCGCTCGGCCCGCGCGCCAGACCCACCCCGAACACCCCATTCTCCTGAGCCCCCTGCCCCCGGCAGGCCGTCTCATCCCGGAGTGATCCGTACGGCCGGCAGTCCCCCGCCGCGTCAACCGCGGCGGGCCGGCCCCTGCCCGCCTCGCCCCGCGCCGGCCGTCAGCCGGCGGGCAGCGGGATCGACAGCGTGACCTCGGTGCCCCCGCCCTCCCGGGGCCCGATCGAGAGCCTGCCCGACAGCTCGCCCTCCACCAGCGTCCGCACGATCTGCAGCCCGAGGCTCGTCGAGCTGTCGAGGTCGAACCCCTCCGGAACTCCCTGACCGTCGTCCCAGACGGTCACGTTGAGCCGCTCGGCGCTCGGCTGGACGACGACCTGGAGCCGCTCGGGGCGACCGTGCTGGAGCGCGTTCTGCAGCAGCTCGGTCATCGCCATCGCCAGCGGCGTGGCGATCAGCGACGGCAGCACGCCGAAGCCACCGACCCGGCGCGGCGTGACCGCGGACTCCGGCGCGGACACCTCCCCCGCCATCGCGATGACCCGGTCGGCGATGTCGTCGAAGTCGACGAACTCCTCCGGCGCGTGGGAGAGCGTCTCGTGCACGATCGCGATGGAGCCGACCCTGCGCACAGCCTCCTCCAGCGCCTCGCGCCCCTCGGGCACCTGGAGTCGCCTGGCCTGCAGCCGCAGCAGCGCGGCGACGGTCTGCAGGTTGTTCTTGACGCGGTGGTGGATCTCGCGGATCGTCGCGTCCTTGGTCATCAGCTCTCGCTCGCGCCGCCGCAGCTCGGTCACGTCGCGGATGAGCACCAGCGCGCCGATGCGGCCGCCTCCGACGATCAGCGGGATGGCGCGCAGCTGCACGATCGTGCCGCCGGACTCCACCTCGGTCTCCTTGGCGGCCCGCCCGCTGGCCACGATCATCAGGTCTTCGTTGATGGGCTCGTCGGAGTAGCACAGGGTGGCGGTCACCCGGCCCAGCTCGGCGCCCACGAGGTCGGCGTGCAGACCCAGCCGCCGGTAGGCCGACAGCGCGTTCGGCGAGGCGTACGTCACCCGGCCGCCCCGGTCGAGCCGCAGCAGCCCGTCGCCCACCCGCGGGGAGCGCACCAGGATCGGCTCCTCGCCGGAGAACGGGAAGCGCCCCTCCGCGACCATCTGCGCGAGGTCGGAGGCGCTCTGGAGGTACGTCAGCTCCAGGCGCGACGGGGTGCGCGCCGACGACAGGTTGGTGGAGCGCTGGATCACCGCGAGGAAGCGGCCCTGCCCGTCGGGCAGCGTCCGGCGCACGGGGATCGTCTCCTCGCGCACGGGGACGCCCGTGGACCAGTCGGGGTCGCCCTCACGGCAGATGCGCCGCTCGTTCCAGGCGGTGTCGATGAGGTGGCGCTCGCCCCTGGCGACGACCGTGCCCACGATGTCGTCGTGGTAGACGGTCGGGCCGGTCGTCGGGCGCATCTGCGCGATCGCGATCCAGCCGCACTCGTACCGCTCGCCGCGCCCGTTCGCGCCGCGTCCGCCGGCGGCGGGCCCGGTCTCCGCGAGCACGCTGTCCGCGGCCTGCTCCCCGCCGTCCGGGACGGACTGGCGGTCGGCGGACGGGAGCAGCGGCGCCCACAGGATGAGGTCGGCGAAGGACAGGTCGGCGAGCAGCTGCCAGTCGGAGACCAGCGAGTGCAGCCAGTCGAGGTCCGCCGCGTCCAGAGCGGTGTGGCGGACGACGAGGTCGCTGAGAGTGGGCACACTGCATCATGCGTGCTTTCCCGCCGTACGGCCAAACCGGCCCCCTGATTGAATGCCCCCATGAATCCCCTGGCAGGACTTCGCGCGGCCACTGCCGCACGGCGCGCCGCCGGGCTGGGACGCACGCTGCGCCCCCGCACCCCTGACGACGGCGGCCTGCTCGATCTGGCCTCGAACGACTACCTGGGGCTGGCCCGCGACCCCCGGCTCGCCGAGGCCGCCGTCGAGGCCGTGCGCGCCTGGGGCACCGGCTCGACGGGCTCCCGCCTCGTCACCGGCTCCACGCTGCTCCACCAGGAGCTGGAGGGCAAGCTGGCGGCCTTCTGCGGGGCGGCCGGGGCCCTGGTGTTCTCCTCCGGCTACCTGGCCAACCTGGCGGCCGTGGCGACGCTCGGCCGGGGCGGGCTGGTGGTGTCCGGCGCGGGCAACCACGCCTCGCTCGTGGACGCCTGCCGGCTGGCGCGGGCGCGGGTCGTGGTGACGCCGCGCGCCGACGTGACGGCCGTGGAGAAGGCGCTGGCGGGCCGCGAGGAGGAGCGGGCCGTCGTGGTCACGGACGCGCTGTTCTCCGTCGAGGGCGACCTGGCGCCCGTCGCCGAGCTGTCGGAGGTGGCGGCGCGGCATGCGGCGCTGCTGGTCGTGGACGAGGCCCACTCGCTCGGCGTCGTCGGCGAACATGGGCGCGGAGTGGTGCACTCAACCGGCCTTTTCCGGGAATCTCACATTGTGAGAACCGTCACACTGTCGAAGGCGCTCGGGTCCCAGGGCGGAGCGGTGCTGGGAGAGCCGGAGGTGATCGAGACGTTGGTCGACACGGGCAGGTCGTTCATCTTCGACACCGGCCTCGCACCGGCCTCGGTTGCGGCCGCCTCCGCCGCCGTGGATATCCTTCTCCATCAGCCCGAGCTGCCTCGACGCGCGCGTCTCAGGGCAGGCGAGCTGGCCCGTGCGGTCCGCGAGCTCGGCCTGGAGACGAGCGAGCCGGCGGGCGCGGTCGTGCCCGTGGTCCTCGGAGCGCCGGGAACCGCCGTGCTGGCCGCCGCCGCCTGTGCGGAGCTGGGGGTGCGCGTGGGATGTTTCCGCCCGCCCTCGGTGCCGGACGGCCGCTCTTGCCTGCGGTTGACCGCTCGGGCCAATCTGAGTTCCGATGATCTAGCGGTGATCCGACACGCCCTCACCGCCGTGGCAGAAGTGAAGGTGAGAGCGTGACGGACGACGGCCCTCGCGTACCGAAGTACTACGACGTGAAGCGGAGCCTGCTCGAGCTCACCAAGAGCCTCCCGGCCGGCACGGCGCTGCCTCCGGAGCGGACGCTGGCCGTACGGTTCGAGACCTCGCGCACAACCGTGCGGCAGGCGCTGACCGAGCTGGTGGTCGAGGGACGGCTGCTGCGCATCCAGGGCAAGGGCACGTTCGTCGCCCAGCCCAAGGTGGCCCAGGTGCTCCAGCTCACGTCGTACATCGGCGATCTGCGCACCGCCGGGCTGGAGCCGGACACGAAGATACTGGAGATCGGCTACATCACCGCGGACGAGGCGCTGGCCCGCCGGCTGGCGATCAACCCGGGCGGGCGGGTCCTGCGCATCCACCGGCTGCGCCTGGCCAACGGCGAGCCGGTGTCGATCGACACGACCCACCTGTCGGCCCGCCGCTTCCCGCGGCTGCGACGGGAGCTGGAGGTCCACTCGTCGCTGTACGAGACGCTGCACAACGCCTACAACGTGCGGCTCACGGACGCCGAGGAGATCATCGAGACGGTCCTGGCGACCCCGTACGACGCCAAGGCGCTCGGCGTGGACGTGGGCCTGCCGATGCTCCTCCTGACCCGCCACGCCTTCGACGCCGACGGCAACCCCGTCGAGTGGGCTCAGTCCCTCTATCGCGGCGACCGGTACAAGTTCGTCACACGGCTGCGTCGTCCGTGATCTCCGGGCTCCGTCACGGCACAGCCCGGCAGGCCCCGGTCGCCGCACGGGGCTGAGGGCCTCCAGGGGGACGGCCGCTGACCCGCACGGGGCCGGGCGCCGTCACGGCGTCCTCCGGGCCGTCGCCGTGGTCCACCGTGCGCCCTGCGGCCCGTTCTAGGCTGGGCCGGTGAGCGTTCTCGTCGTCAGTGGGACCGACACCGGGGTCGGCAAGACCGTCGTGACCGCGGCCGTGGCCGCGCTGGCCCGGTTGCGGGGTTCGAGCGTGGCCGTGGTGAAGCCGGCCCAGACCGGCGTGGCTCCTGATGAGCCCGGTGACCTGGACGAGGTCATCCGGTTGTCCGGGGTGACGACGACATTCGAGCTGGCCCGCTACCCGGCCGCCCTGTCACCCGCCGCGGCCGCGCGGGCCGCGGGTGCGGCGCCCGTGTCGCTGGCGGGCGCGGCCGAGCGGATCGGCGAGCTGGCCGAGACCCACCGGCTCGTGCTGGTCGAGGGAGCCGGCGGGCTGCTGGTGCGCTTCGACGAGGACGGCGGCACGATCGCCGACCTGGCGCGGATGCTCGGCGCGCAGGTGCTGGTGGTGGCCCGGGCGGGGCTGGGCACGCTCAACCACACGGCGCTCACGCTGGAGGCGCTGGCCCATCGCGGGCTGGGCCTGGCGGGCGTGGTGGTCGGGTCCTGGCCGGAGGAGCCGGGCGTGGCCGAGCTGAGCAACGTGGCGGACCTGGAGATGCTGGCCGCCCGACCGCTGGCGGGGGTGCTGCGGGCGGGACTGGGCGCGCTCGGCGTGGAGGAGTTCGCGGAGGAGGCGCGCGGCGGGCTGGCCACGACGCTCGGCGGCGGTTTCGACGCGGCGGCGTTCAAGCGGAGGCTTAGGCTGCTCCCGTGACCGACATCCTCACGATCGCCCGCGCGCGGGTGCTGGACGAAGGCAGGGGACTGGACCGGGAGCAGTCGCTGGAGTGCCTGCGCCTCCCCGGCGAGCGGCTGGGCGAGCTGCTCGCGCTGGCCCACGAGGTGCGCATGAAGTGGTGCGGGCCGGAGGTCGAGGTGGAGGGCATCGTCTCGGTCAAGACGGGCGGCTGCCCCGAGGACTGCCACTTCTGCTCGCAGTCCGGCCGGTTCTCCTCGCCGGTCCGCGCGGTCTGGCTCGACGTCGACGAGCTGGTCCGGGCGGCCGAGGAGACGGCGGCGACCGGCGCTACGGAGTTCTGCATCGTGGCCGCCGTACGCGGGCCCGACCAGCGGCTGATGGACCAGGTGCGCCAGGGCGTCGAGGCGATCCGCCGGGCCGTGGACATCAACGTCGCCTGCTCGCTCGGCATGCTCACCCAGGAGCAGGTGGACGAGCTGGCGGCGATGGGCGTCCACCGCTACAACCACAACCTGGAGACGGCCCGCTCCCACTTCGGCGCGGTGGTCACCACCCACACCTGGCAGGAGCGCTGGGACACCTGCCTGATGGTGCGCGCGGCCGGCATGGAGCTGTGCTGCGGCGGCATCGTCGGCATGGGCGAGACGCTGGAGCAGCGGGCGGAGTTCGCCGTCCAGCTCGGCGAGCTGGGGCCCGACGAGGTGCCGCTCAACTTCCTCAACCCGCGCCCCGGCACCCCGTTCGCCGGTCATCCGGTGGTCGAGGGCGCCGACGCGCTGCGCACGATCGCGACGTTCCGGCTGGCGCTGCCGCGCACGATCCTGCGGTACGCCGGGGGCCGCGAGATCACCCTGGGCGACCTCGGCACCCGCGAGGGCATGCTGGGCGGCATCAACGCGATCATCGTGGGCAACTACCTGACCACCCTGGGCCGCCCGCCGGCCCGCGACCTGGAGCTGCTCGACGAGCTGAGGATGCCCATCAAGGCACTGTCGCGGACCCTGTGAGGCTTGACCCGTCCATGGGATGACCATCGGTCGCCATTGGTTGCGATATCGCGGGACTTGTCGCCCGAACAGGGTGATGATGCAGGCATGGCAAAGGCGATCGAACAACCCGTTCCCGGCATCACGGTTGGCCACGGCCTCCTCGCCCGGCGCAACGGGCAGGCCGAACCCGTGGACAAGATCGTCCACGACGGCGACACGATCAACATCGCGGCCGACGGGAACTTCGGCGTGCGCCTGCTCGGCGTCGACGCCCCCGAGGTCAGCTTCGAGCTGCCGCAGAGTCCCGACGTCCCGGACTTCCCCGGAGGCTTCGTCAAGATCGAGCACCCGGCCTGGACGACGTTCCTCACGGACCCGTTCGCCAAGGGCCTGCCCGAGCTCACGTTGCGCACGGCGCTGCGCGCGAACCTGACGGCCCGGCTCGGCCCGCGCGCCGCCGCCAACCACGCCGCCCACGCCGCGCCCGCCACGAAGGCGCTCAAGGACATGGTCGCCGCCGACATCGCCGAGCAGGGCCTCACCGAGGCCACGTTCAAGCTTCGGCTCGCCTTCGCGCACGAGATCCTCGACCGGTACGGCCGGCTCCTGTGCTACGTCAACCGCGACCAGCGCGAGCGGCCCCGCCCCGACCCGTACAACGAGCGGCTGCTCGCGACCGGGCACGTGGTCCCGTACTTCATCTGGCCGAACGTCGACCCGTTCGTACGCCAGGAGGGACGGGTGGCCGACGCGGTGCCGCCGCCCGGCACGGCCCGCTCGATCGGCGCGGCCGGAGCGCTCGGCCGCGCCCGCGAGGCGGTCCGGCTGGCCCGCGAGGCCGGGCTCGGCCTGTGGGAGCACACGGACCCGCTGGCCCTGCTGCCGTTCGAGCTGCGCTTCCTGGCGCAGCGGCGCGCGCCCGACCGGTACGTGCTGGACCTGTCGGACGACGCCCGCGAGCTGCTGCACCCGCAGAGCTACTTCCGTGTGCCGAACCCCGAGGACCGGCTGTTCGTCAACGCCGAGCACGCGCCGCTCTTCCACGAGAAGGGCTGGTCGGTGCCGCCCCTGTGAGGGCGCCGTGAGAGCCGTCCGGGGGTGGGGCCAGCCCCACCCCCGGAGCGCACACCAGGCCCCTGGCCCGCGGGCCGCCGGGGTCAATACCGTGGGGGGCATGAAAGTCCCCCGGCCGTGGTCGGCGCGGGCCTGGCTCGACACGGCCCACGTGATGGTCGGCCTGCCGGTCTCCGCGGTCCTCGCCCTGCTCACGCTCGTGCTGGCCGCCGTGCCGTCCGGGCTGCGCCGCGGCCTGCCGGCGTTCACCCGGGTGCAGCGCTCCAGGTTCGCGGCGTTCCAGGGGGCGCACATCCCGCCCACCGACGCGCCGGTCCGCTGGCGCAGCCGCGCGACGTGGCGGCAGCTCGGCTACCACCTGCTCTCTCCCCTGGTCAGCGGCGCCGGGGCCGTGCTCGTCGCGTTGGGGTGGGGCGGGGCCGTGGTGGGGCTGACGGCATACGCGCAGCCGCGGTTGCAGCCGCCCCAGCAGGTGTTCAGGTTCGACCTGCGCGACCCGGTCGTCGCCGGGGGCTACACGGCCGTGGGCGTGCTGCTCCTGCTGGCGGTGCCGATGCTGGCGCGCGGCATGGCGGCGCTGGACCTGGCGGTGGCCCGCATGCTGCTCGGCCCCAGCCGCTCGGAGCTCGACCGGCGCATCGAGACGCTCACCGAGACCCGGGCCGGGGTGATCGACGCCGCCGACGCCGAGCGGCGCCGCATCGAGCGGGACCTGCACGACGGCGCCCAGCAGCGGCTCGTGTCCCTCGCCATGAACCTCGGCCTGGCCCGCGCCACCCTCACCGATCTGCCGGAGCCGGCCCGCGAGGCCATCGCGCAGGCGCACGAGGAGGCCAAGCAGGCGCTCAAGGAGCTGCGCGACTTCGTCCGCGGCCTGCACCCGGCCGTGCTCAACGACCAGGGCCTCGACGCGGCCCTGTCCGGCGTGGCCGCCCGCGCCCCCTTCCCCGTACGGCTGCGCGTCCGCATCGACCGGCGCCCGTCGCCCACGATCGAGGCTGTGGCGTTCTTCGTGGTGTCCGAGGCGCTGACGAACATCGCCAAGCACGCCGCCGCGGCGCGGGCGGAGATCACCGTGGCGTGCGACGGCGAGGACCTGCGCGTGCGCGTCCACGACGACGGGCAGGGCGGCGCCTCCCTGGACGGCGGAAGCGGCCTGCGCGGCCTCGCGCAGCGCGTGGGAGCGGTGGACGGCGTGTTCAGGCTGACCAGCCCGCCCGGCGGGCCGACGACGATCGAGGTGGAGCTGCCGTGCGAGTAGTGCTCGCGGAGGACTCGGTGCTGCTGCGCGAGGGGCTGGTCCGGCTGCTCGACGCGGCCGGCATGCGGGTGGTGGCCGCGGTCGCCGAGGCTGAGGCGCTGCTGCGCGCCGCCGAGGAGCACCAGCCGGACCTGGTGGTCACCGACGTGCGGATGCCGCCCACGCACACCGACGAGGGCCTGCGGGCCGCCCTGGTGCTGCGCCGCCAGCGGCCGGGCCTGGCCGTGCTGGTGCTGTCGCAGTACGTCGAGGAGCGCTACGCGGCCCAGCTCCTCGGGTCCGCGACCGGCGGCGTCGGCTACCTGCTCAAGGACCGGGTGGCGGACGTGGCCGAGTTCATCGACGCGCTGCGCCGGGTCCCGGCGGGCGGCACCGCGCTCGACCCCGAGGTGGTCTCCCAGCTCCTGCTGCGCGGCCACAGCGACCCCCTGGACCGGCTCACGCCCCGCGAGCGGGAGGTGCTCAAGCTGATGGCCGAGGGCCGCTCCAACGCCGGCATCGGCCAGGAGCTGGTCCTCAGCGAGGGGGCCGTGGGCAAGCACATCGGCAACATCCTCACCAAGCTCGACCTGCCCCCCGCCGAGGGCGACCACCGGCGCGTGCTGGCGGTCCTGCGCTTCCTCAACGTCAGGAGCCTGCCGTGAGAGCCCTCTGGCTGGCCGCCGGCACGATCGCCACCGCCGCCGCCCTGTTCGCCGCCACGGCACTGCTCTGGAACGGGTTCGCGAACGCCGAGCCGCCCAGCGAGCTGTCCCGCGGCTCCTTCCCCGACCAGGGCTCCCAGGTGCGGCTGTTCGTCGGGGAGGGCGTCTCCACCGTGCTCGTCCAGAGCGGGGAGGCCGGAGAGGTCGTCGTGGAGCGGCTGGTGCGCTGGACGCTGGAGAAGCCCGAGGTGACCGAGGAGTGGGGCGCCGGCACCCTGCGGCTCGGCACGGACTGCACCATGACCGCCCGGCGCCGAGGGACGTCCTGCTCGGTGGACTACATCATCCAGGTGCCGCCCGAGGCGTCCCTGGAGGCCGACACGGCGAGCGCGTCCCTGGAGCTGGCGCGCATCCACGGCGGGGTCCGGGTGACGTCCGTCTCCGGCGACGTGCAGGTGGACAGCACGCCCGGCGACCTGTACGTCCGGAGCGGCTCGGGCGACGTCGACGCCATGTCGATCGGCGGCGAGCGCGCCGACGTGGAGATCGGCACCGGCCGCGTCCGCCTGGTGTTCCAGAAACCGCCGGCCGACGTGCGGGCGGTCGTGCGGACCACCGGATCCGTGGCGGTGGAGGTGCCGCAGGAGGCCGCCTACGACGTCAGCGTCGAAGCCCCGCGGGTGGACGTGAACGTCCGCCGCGACAGTGGGGCGGCGCGCCGGATCAGCGCCTCGGTGGCCGAGGGCACCATCGACGTCTGCTGCGATTGACCACCGTCCTCGTTGCTTCCTGTTTACTCGTGTGACTGGTTGGTAAGTTCCCGGCATGGAGTCTGCGAAGCACGCCGGTGACGCCGCCGTCGCCGTGTCCAAGGCCTATGGCGTCGAAACCATGTTCACCCTGTCCGGAGGGCACGTCTTCCCGCTGTACGACGGGGCCGTCCACGAGGGCATGCGCATCCTCGACGTACGTCACGAGCAGAGCGCGGTGTTCGCCGCCGAGGCCACGGCCCGCCTGACCCGCAAACCGGGCCTGGCCGTGCTCACCGCCGGCCCCGGCATCACCAACGGCGTCAGCGGCGTGGCCACGGCCCACTTCAACGGCTCCCCCGTGGTCGTCCTGGGGGGCAGGGCGCCCCGCTCGCGCTGGGGCAGCGGCGCCCTGCAGGAGATGGACCACCCGCCGCTGCTCGCCCCGATCACCAAGCTGGCCTTCACCGCCAGCGACGCCGAGTCCCTCGGCCAGGACGTCGAGGTGGCCTTCCGCACCGCCGTCGCCCCGCACCGCGGCCCGGTGTTCCTCGACGCGTACATGGACGACCTGTTCGCCCCCTCGACCGTCCCCGAGACCGAGACGCAGACCCCGTCGCCGCTGGAGCCCGATCCCGACTCCCTGGCCGCCATCGCCCGGCTGATCGCCGAGGCCGAGCGTCCCGTCCTGGTCTACGGGTCGGACGTGTGGATGGAACGCGCCGAGGAGGCCGCCCGCGACTTCGCCGAGACCTGGCGGCTGCCGGTCATCCCCAACGGCCAGGGCCGCGGCGTCCTGCCCGCCGGCCACGAGCTGCTCGCCACCCGCGCCCGCGGCCTCGCCCTCGGCCAGGCCGACCTCGTCGTGGTCGTCGGCACGCCGCTCGACTTCCGCCTCGGCTACGGCTGGTTCGGCGGCAAGGACGGCGCCTCCCTGGCCAAGGTCGTCCACATCGCCGACGCGCCGTCGCAGCTCGCCACCCACATGCAGCCGGCCGCCTCGGCCGCCGGAGACCTGTCCGTGGTCTTCTGGGGCCTCACGGCCGCCTGCGGCGAGGCCGGGGTCAAGCCGGACCACCACGCCGCCTGGGTGTCCCGCCTGTCGGAGGCGTCCGCCGCGGCCATCGCCGGCGACGCCGACCTGCTCGCGGCCGACTCCGACCCCATCCACCCGATGCGGATCTACGGCGAGCTGAACAAGGTGCTGGCCGACGACGCCGTGGTCATCGGCGACGGCGGCGACTTCGTCTCCTACGCCGGCAAGTACGTCGAGTCGCGCCGCCCCGGCAACTGGCTCGACCCCGGCCCCTACGGCTGCCTCGGCACCGGCCTCGGCTACGCCATCGCGGCCCGCCTGGCCCGCCCCTCCTCCCAGGTGGTGCTGCTGCTGGGCGACGGCGCGGCCGGCTTCTCCCTCATGGACGTCGACACGCTCGTGCGCCACCGCCTGCCCGTCGTCATGATCTGCGGCAACAACGGCATCTGGGGCCTGGAGAAGCACCCCATGCAGATGCTGTACGGCTACGACGTCGCCGCCGAGCTCCAGCCGAACTGCCGCTACGACCAGGTCGTCACGGCCCTCGGCGGAGGCGGGGAGCTGGTGACCAGCCCCTCGGAGATCGGCCCGGCGCTGCGCCGCGCGTTCGACTCCGGCGTGCCGTACATGGTGAACATCGCCACCGACCCGCAGATCGCCTACCCGCGCAGCACCACGGGGGTGTGAGGCCCTACTGCTTGAACGGCGACCCCGTGGCGGTCGGCGTGGCGCTGCCGGAGGGGCAGGTGCCCTCGATGAGCACCAGCGAGACGGGCTTCTTGGGGGCGAGCAGCGTGCCGCCGTCCGGGGTCGACTGGCCGACCCTGAGGCACTCCAGCGGCATCGCGCCCCGGGTCTGGTCGTCGTACTTGACCGTGAACCCGGCGTTCATGAGGATCGTCCTCGCCTGCGGATAGGGCATGTCCAGCACGGCCGGCACCGGCTTCTTGGCGACCGGGGTGGGCGTGGCAGAGGGCGACTTCGTGACCGAGGGCGTCGGCGAGGGCGACGGGGACCGGGTGGGCTCCCGGGTGGGCTTCTCGGTCTCCTCCTCGGTCTCGGTGGGCCTGTTCGCGACGGGCTGCTCGGTCGTGGACCTGGGCTTGGGGCTCCTGGACCTGGTGGTCTTGGTCTGCTTGGGCGTCTCGGAGGTGTCGGAGCCGGCGCTGGTCGTGGTGACCGTGGGGACCGGTGGCTTGTCGGCGTTGATCCCCGTCAGGGCGACCGCGCCGGCGCCCACGCCGAGCACCACCGCGGCTGCTATGCCCGCGATCAGGCCGCCCCTGCGCGGACCCTTGCCGCCGCGCCTGCCTCCCTGCCGCGGTCCCGCCATGGTCGTGGCGTCCTCGGAGGCCGAGAACGCGCCCGTCCGCTGACCGTCGCCCGGCCGGCCGCCGGCCGCCTGGTGTGAGCCCGTCTGCGGGTATCCCTCGGCCTGGTGCGCGCCGGTCTGATAGCCGGCCTGAGGGCCGGTCTGGTAGCCGGCCTGAGGACCCGTCTGGTGGCCTGTCTGGTGCGCTCCGGTCTGGTAGCCGCTCTGCTGGTGCGCTCCGGTCTGGTAGCCCCCCTGCTGCGCCGTCTGGTAGCCGCTCTGGTGGGCGCCGGTCTGGTACGCGTCCTGGGGGTGGGCCCCGGTGGGGTGACCGCCGTTCGTGGGGGCGCCCGGCTGGCCCGGGGCGGCCATCGTGGCCCCGGTGGCGTGCGGCATCGGGGCGGGCAGGGGCGTCTGCCCGGCCGCGATCTGGCGGGCCGTCTCGCTCATGGCCTTGGCCGACGGGAAACGCCGGGCCGGGTCCTTGGACAGGGCACGTTCCACCAGCGCCCGCACCGCCGGCGGGATCTCGGCCGGCAGTTGGGGCGGCGCCTCGCGGATGTGCTTGAGCGCGATGGTGACCGGGCTGTCACCGTCGAACGGGCGCTGCCCGGCCAGGCACTCGTAGGCGACCACGCCGAGCGCGTAGATGTCGACGGCGGGCGTCACAGGGGCGCCCTCGGCCTGCTCCGGAGCGCAGTAGGCGGCCGTGCCGAGCACCATGCCCGCGTCGGTGAGGCGGTTGGCGAGGTCGGAGCGGGCGATGCCGAAGTCGGTGAGCACCAGCGTCCCGTCGCGCTGCACGAGCAGGTTGCCGGGCTTGACGTCGCGGTGCACGATGCCCTGCTGGTGCACGGCCTGCAGGGCCGCCGCGGCCTGCGCGATGAGCTCCATCGCCGCCTGGGGCGGTATCCGGCCCAGCCGGGCCAGCAGCCGGTCGAGGGGCTCGCCGTCCACGAACTTCATCACGAGGTAGACGGTGTCGCCGCTGACGCCGTAGTCGTAGACGTCGACCACGCCCGAGTGGTTGATCGTGGCCATCGCCCGCGCCTCCGCCTGGAAGCGGGCGACGAAGCCTGGATCGTCCATGCGGCCGGGAAGCAGCACCTTGACGGCGACGGTGCGAGCCAGCACGACATCCTCGCCCCGCCACACCTCGCCCATGCCGCCGGCGCCGATGCGGGTATCCAGGCGATACCGCCCCGCCAGCGTCGTCCCTTGGGCCACCATGACTTCCCCCGTACCCCTCTGTCTCTGCGACCTCTCCCACCCCGGGGCTCTCCAACAAAGCGGACTTGTGTCGCGGTGAGATAACACAGAGGTCACGGAATTCCGAGAGTGTACGACTCAGAAATCCCAGACGCCACTTAAATGACACAAGCCGTACAAACCCTATCCTGCGGCCTGGCGGCCGTACTTGTCCGGGGATTCATGAGATCAGCATGCCGTGTTCGGAGCACCTGGCCGTCCATCCGGTCGGCCTCACCTGCACCACCAGCCGGCGGCGGCAGGCCCCGCAGTAACGCGGGGGCTCCAGCTCTCGCGCGGCGGCGCATCGCGCGTGAGCACCCTCGCGCGCGGGCCCGCCACAGTGATCACAGTACGCTGACGTCATGACGCTCGCTCCCGGTCTCCGCTCCCAACTGCTCATCATGGTCGAGCGTGAGGACACGGCGCAGAAGGTCGGCAGCGGCGACGTCCCGGTGCTCGCCACGCCCCGGCTGCTCGCCTTCGCCGAGATGACCACCGTCCAGGCCGTACGCCCCCACCTGGAGCCCGGCCAGACCTCGGTCGGCACCCGGGTCGAGCTGAAGCACCTGGCGGCGAGCCCGCTGGGCACCCATGTCCAGTTCACCGCCGAGCTCACCGAGGTCGACGGCAGGCGGCTGGTCTTCGCCTTCGAGGCGCGCGACAGGACCAAGGTGGTCGGCCGCGGCACGATCGAGCGCGTGGTGGTGGACCGGGCCCGGTTCGTCGAGCACGCGACTGCTCGATGACTACTCGATGACGGCGATCAGGTCGCCCTCCTGGATCACGTCGCCCTCGTTCACCTTGAGCTGCGTCACCACGCCGTCGTCCTCGGTGATGACCGGGATCTCCATCTTCATCGACTCGAGGATGACCAGGGTGTCGCCGTCGGACACCGTGTCGCCCTCGCTGACGACGACCTTCCACACGTTCGACACCATCTCGGCGCGTACCTCGGCCACCGGGGCTCCCCTCGTTCAACGGATCCCAGGATGCCATGCGCGCCCGCCCCGCATCTCCGGGCCGCCCCGGCGTCAGAGACGGTGAACGGCGGCCAGGCGGTCGACGACGCGGGACAGCGCCTCGATGGCGGCCGGGTCGTAGGCCGAGCCGGCCGCCAGGCGGATGCGTTCGAGCGCCGCCCCCGCCCGGTCACGGTCGGTGGAGCCGCCCACCAGGTCGTCGTAGGCGTTGGCCACCTTGATGATGCGGCTGGACAGCGGCGGGTCGTCGGCGATGGAGTCGCACTGGCGGCGCACCACGTCGGCCACCCGGTCCAGCACGCCCGTCTGCTTGATGACCTCGGCGCCCAGCTCCGCGATGCGGCGCGCCTGCTCAGGGTCGGCGAGCACGGTCGCACCGCCCGGGATGGGGTCGCGCAGGGAGAGCTGGCCGATGTCGTGCATGAGCGCGGCGTACTCCAGCTCCAGCAGCTCCGGCTCGGCCATCCCCAGCTCCCGGCCGATGGCCACGGCCAGGCGGCTCACCCGGCGCGAGTGGCCCGGCTCGACGTACCCGCCGACCTCGGTGACGCGCGACAGCGCCCGTACGGTCTGCAGGTAGGTGGCGCGGATGCCCGCGTACTTGCGGAAGGCCACCTGCGTGACCAGCAGCGGCGCGGCGAACACCAGCAGGGCCACGAGGTCCATGCTGTGCGTGGCCAGGGCGAGCAGCACGCCGGAGGCGGCCACGGCGGCGCCCAGCGGGAACGCCATGTTCAGCTCGTCGCGCACCGCGACACGGAAGGCGGTGCGCACCTGCTCGGCCCGCAACAGCGCGGCGATCAGCACGTCCACCAGCAGTGTGACGGCGATGAGCACGACCATCACGCCCAGCGCCGGCCACCACGTCGGGGCGGGCCCCTGGGTGAGCCGGAACAGCGGGTCGGCCAGCGGCCGGAACGCGAAGGCGAGCAGCGCGCCGGTGAGCAGCCGCCGGGCCATCGCGTCGAGCCGCGGCGGGCGGCCGACAGCGAGGTGCGGCAGCGCGCCGGCGATCATCCCGACGGCGATCACCGCCACGACCTGGAGCGCCGAGTGGCGGAGCTGGTCCTGGCTCAGGTCGAGCAGCAGCGTGTAGCCGAGGGCGGCGGCGGCCCCGATGGGCGCGACCTCCCTGTTGCCCGGCATGGTGAGCCTGGCCAGCTCGCCCACCGCGATGAGCGCGCCGAACCCGACCGCGATCTCGGGGTGGTCCAGCCGGGTGGCGGCCGTGTGCGCCACCCCGGCCACGGCGACCAGCCCGGCCCCGCAGATCAGCAGGAGCTGGCCGGAGTCGAGGCCCTGGAAGGCCCGGCTCAAGGCCCGCTCACCACTTCGATCGGCATCGTGGGGTCGTCGTGGTCCTTGACCGGCGCCTCGTCGGCCTCGGGCGGCGGCGGCTCGACCCGGCGGGGCGGCTCCCACGGCCGGTCCTCGAGCGCCTTGACGAACGCGGTGACCATGACAGGGTCGAACTGGGAGCCGGAGTTCTTGCGCAGCTCCTGCACGGCCACCTCGACCGGCCGCGCGCCCCGGTAGGAGCGGTCGGAGGTCATCGAGTCGAACGCGTCGGCCACCGCGATGATCCGGGCGAACTCCGGGATCTCGTCGCCGGCCAGCCCCATCGGGTAGCCCCTGCCGTCGTGGCGCTCGTGGTGGTGCATGATCCCGGCGTACGCCTCGTCGAGGAAGTCGATGCCGCGCACGATCTCCAGCCCGCGCATCGGGTGGAGCTGGATCGCGGCGAACTCCTCCTCGGTCAGCGGCCCCTCCTTCTGCAGCACCTTGGTGGGCACGCCGAGCTTGCCCACGTCGTGCAGCATGCCCGCGTAGCGGATGGCCCGCAGCCGCTCCTGCCCCATGCCGATCTCCTGGGCGATCATGCTGGACGCGGCCGACACACGGGTGCAGTGCCCCCGGGTGTAGTAGTCCTTGGTCTCCACGGCCTGGCACAGGGCCGCGATCGTGGCGTCGTACGAGCGCTGCTGCGCGTGGTACTGGCCGAACGCCCAGCGCGCGACGAACAGCGGCAGCAGCACCAGCACCGCCGAGATCGACTGCACGGTGGCCCACAGCCCGGCCACGAGCAGCCCGAACGTGCCGTAGCCGAGGTACGACAGCAGGAACTGGGCCAGGCCCCGCATCGGGACCTCCATGGCCCGCACTCCGGTCGCCAGGCGGATCATCGTGAGCGTGAGCAGGATGTTCAGCGGCACGAAGACCGCCGTGGCCGCCATGTAGGGGCCGATCAGGTCGTCGAAGGCGTGCACCTCCGGCACCCCGATCCGGCCCCCCAGCCGCTCGTACACCCAGCCGGCCGCGTGACCGCAGATGGCGAACTGCGCGCCGTTGAAGAGCCGCTTGACCAGCGGCAGCCCGGGCCGCACGCTGAACACCGCGGTGAACCCCACGAGCGCCGTGCCGTCGGGCCCGATCAGCACCACGGCCGCCAGCGCCGCCGAGAAGCTGACCGACACCGCGAACTGCTCCACGTTGAGCAGCGTCGGCATCGACTCGCACACGAGGAACAGCAGTGCGAGCACCAGCAGTGTGCCCAGCCCCTCGGCGCCCAGGTGCCCGGGGGTCATCGACTGCCCGATGGTGGTCAGGCTGTGGGCGATGACCCCTGCCGCGACGACGACGACGGCGACGAGGTAGACCCTCGCCGGCCACGACAGATCACGCATAGCGGCCCCTCACGGCCGGATCAGGTCCACGAGACCCCGGGCGGGAAAAGGCCCCCGCCCGCGATCAGCAGCGCCACCGGTGCGATCAACGAGATGCCCGTGATCAGGCGGGCGATCCATGGCTTCGACATCCGCGTCCTCCCCCTTGAGGTCCTGGGGCTCACGGTACAGAAGACAGGGTCACCGCACCCGCCGAGTCACGAATCGCAAGCAAAGCGTAATCAACCGGCTACCCCCGGCGACTCCTGGCCCACTCGACCGTGTTCTTCAGGCCGGTGGCGAGGTCGGTGCGCGGCTCCCAGCCGAGGCCGTCGTAGGCGGGTACTGGATCGACCGCCATGGCGGGCAGGTCGCCCTGGCGGGGCGGCGCGAACCCCGGCTTGTCGGGGCGGCCGGCGGCGTCGGCGATCAGGGCGTGGAGCCTGCGGTCGGTCGTCTGGATGCCGGTGCCGAGGTTGAACCGGCGGCCGTCGCCGGCCTGGCCGCACGCCCGGACGAAGCCGTCGACCACGTCGTCGACGTACACGTAGTCGCGGGTCTGCGTGCCGTCGCCGTGGACGACCGTGGGGACGCCGCTGAGCAGGCCGTCGGTGAAGATGGCCACCACCCCGGCCTCGCCCTCGGGCGACTGGCGCGGGCCGTACACGTTGGACAGCACGAGGGTCGTGTACTCGATGCCGTGCAGGGCGCGGAAGGTGGCGAGGTAGGTCTCGCCGCTGAGCTTGGAGGCCGCGTACGGCGAGCGCGGGTCGGCCGGCGCGTCGCCGGGCACCGGGATCGTGCCGGGACGGCCGTAGACGGCGACGGAGGAGGCGAAGACCACCTTGCGCGCGCCGCCCGCGTGGGCGGCGGCGAGCACCGACGCGGTCCCGACGACGTTGACCATGGCGTCGTGGACGGGGTCGGCCACGCTGCGGCGGACGCTGATCTGCGCGGCCAGGTGGCAGACCACCTCGGGCCTGGCCTCGGCGGTCAGCTCGGCCAGCGCGGGATCGCGCACGTCGAGCACGTGGAGGCGGAACCGGTCGCCGCCCAGGGCGCCCGTGAGGTTGTCGCGGTCACCGGACGACAGGTCGTCCACGGCGACGACCTCGTGGCCGTCGGCCAGCAACCGGTCGACGAGATTGGATCCGATGAAGCCGGCACCCCCGGTGACGAGCACGCGCATGGGGGGAATCCTAGTCGGACAGGTCGGCTCTCACCTGTGCGATGCGCGCCAGCACCTTGGACCGGAGGTCGCCGGGCAGCGGATCGCACCCGCAGTGCTTGGCGACGAGTTGCTTGACCACCTTGTCGAGGTCGTACTCCTGCAGGCACGGCCCGCACTCGTCGAGGTGCACCCGGATGTCGACGCAGTCGCCCTCGGCGAGCTCGCCGTCGAGGTAGGCGTAGACCTTGTCGAGCACCTCACGGCAGTCGGTCTCGTGCGGGTTTCCACAGCTCATTTGGAGCCCTCCGCGGGGACGAGGCCGCGCTCGCGGGCGTAGTCCTCCAGGTGCGCCCGCAGTTGCCTGCGGCCGCGGTGGAGCCGCGACATGACGGTGCCGATCGGAGTGCCCATGATGTCGGCGATCTCCTTGTACGGAAAGCCCTCGACGTCGGCGAGGTAGACGGCGATCCTGAACTCCTCGGGAAGCGCCGCGAGCGCCTCCTTGATGTCGCCGTCGGGCAGGTGCTCCAGCGCCTCCACCTCGGCGGACTTCAGACCGCTCGACGAGTGCGACTCCGCGCGGGCCAGCTGCCAGTCCTCGATCTCCTCGGTGCCCGACTGCTTCGGCTCGCGCTGCTTCTTGCGGTAGCTGTTGATGAAGGTGTTCGTCAGGATCCGGTACAGCCAGGCCTTGAGGTTCGTGCCCTCCTGGAACTGGTGGAAGGACGCGAACGCCTTGGCGAAGGTCTCCTGGAGCAGGTCCTCGGCGTCGGACGGGTTGCGGGTCATCCTGAGCGCCGCGGAGTAGAGCTGCTCGAGATAGGGCATCGCTTCGCGCTCGAACCGCTCGCTCCGCTGTTCGAGTGTCTCCGCGCCTGTCGCGGGCACCAGGCCCACCCCCCTAAGATCACCGGTGGCCGGTTGTGACGGGACACCGTACTCAGGGGAGAATACCCGCTCGTCAAGAGGCGCCCGGTCACCGGGGACCGGGTCCACCTTCTGATAGGTGGCGGGGCCCGGCGAGGCGGAGCTCGGCGAAAGAGAGCCCGGCGGAAGAGAGCTGGGCGAAAGAGAGCTCGGCGAAAGAGAGCGAGGTACGAGCCTACGAGCGCCGAGACGGTCGCGTCCATCGACAACAGCGAGCATGCTCGTCGCAACACGCCCGTGCCCGCGTCTGTTCCCGCAAGATGGAAGGTGACGAACGACCCGGTGCGGGGAAAACCATACGTACCGGCTGGTAGCCATTTTCCGGAACCCAGGAGTCGCGTGTGCTGCCCATTCCGGCCGAGGAACTGAACGGCTCAGGGACGCTCGGACCGTACTGGACCTTCTACCGTGCCGTCGTGGCCGAGCAGCTGAGCCGGTGGCTACCCGCCGAGCCTTCCGTGGTGCTCGACCTGTCCGGCGGGCGTGGACGCTGGTCCGGCCAGCTGTCGAGGGCGGGGCACCGCGTGGTCGAGGTGCTCGACTTCCGGCGCGTGGCCGACGTCCAGTCCAGGCTGCGGCCCGTGGAGGGCCCGCAGCGGCTGCGCGAGGCCGACTCCCCCGGCCATGACAGCGGCGAGGTGCGCCAGGTCCGCGCCGACGACCTGTCGTTCCTGCCCGACGCGAGCGTCGACGCGGTGGTCGCCGAGGAGCGGGCCATGTCGATCGAGCTGATGGCCGAGTCGGCGATGAGCGACGTGATGCGCGTGCTGAAGCCGGGCGGGCGCGCGCTGGTCTGCGTCGACTCGCTGGTGCTGGGCATGGCGATCCTGGCCGAGCAGGGGCAGTGGCAGCACCTGCGCCAGACCGGCGAGGTCATGCTGGTGCCCTGGCCCGACGGCAGCATCACGCGCTGCTTCAGCGGCTCCCAGCTGCGCGAGCTGCTGATGGACGCGGGCCTGGAGGTCGAGTGGGTGCGCCCGCGCACGGTGCTGTCGCCCTCGACGGTGGACCACGTGCTCGGCTCCGGCACCAGGGCGATGAACTGGCTGGTGCGCACGGAGCTGGAGGCGCATTTCGACGACGACGACACGGTCGGCATCCACCTGGTGGCCAGCGCCCGCAAGCCCTGACACCCGGCGCCGGCCCGTGCGGGCCTGTGCGGCCCGATGCCTCATGTGCCGGCCTGTGCCCGTGCCGGCCCGTGCCTGCCTGTGCGGCCCGAGACCTCGTGTGCCGGCCTGTGCCTGTGCCGACCCGTGTTCGACCCGTGTTCGACCCGCGGCGGCCCGTGCCGGCCCGTGTGCGCGGCTCGTCAGCGGCGGCGTTCCCGCCTGCCCTGGCACTGCACGCAGCGGGCCGCCTCGGGGCGGGCCTCCAGGCGGCCCTCCGGCACCGGCTCGGCGCAGTCGACGCACCTGCCGTAGGTGCCGTCGTCGAGGCGCTTGAGCGCGTCCAGCACGGCCCGCCGCTGCGTCGCCGCGACGGTCAGCATGGCCTGGGCGCGGTCGGCGTCGCATAGGTCGGACCCGGCGTCGGCCGGCGAGCGGTCGTTGACGGCGACCCGGTCTCCCCGTAATACCCCGATCGAGCGGTCGAGGTCGGCGAGCATCTTCTGCAGCCTCTGGCGAGCGGACGTGTCCTCCACGGATCCGCACCTCCGGGTGAATGACGGCAACCCGCGGCGGGACTCCCCGGCTGTCCCGCGCGGCGCATGGGGGGCAATGTGGTGGCGGTGACTCCTCGTAAGCGAATGCACCGCTTTCCTCACCGAATGCCCACTTGGCCGTCCTTTTACACCTTCAGAAGAGCGCGGGCGCCTCCTCGGGAGGGAGCGGTTCGACGAGCTCCGGGCCGTTGTTGCGGACGTTGTTGACGGCGGTGGAGACGGGGACCGCGGCGAGCCGGCCCGGGGTGGCGGGCACCAGCAGCCCGGAGACGGTCTCCGTGTCGGTGAGCTTGGGGTCGAGCCACTCGGCCCAGCGGTCCGGCTCGACCATCATGGGCATCCTGTCGTGGATGCGCCCGAGCTCGTCCTCGGCGTCCGTGGTGACGACCGTGCAGGTGACGAGCCACTTGAGGGGGTCGTCGTCCTCGCGCGAGGGGTCCTTCCAGAACTCGTACAGGCCGGCCATCGCCAGCAGCCCGCCGTCGTCGGGGCGGATGAAGTACGGCTGCTTGCGCTTCTTGCCGTCGTCGCCCTCGACCGGCATCCACTCGAAGTAGCCGTCGGCGGGCAGCAGGCACCTGCGCTTGGCGAACGCCTGCCGGAACGACGGCTTCTCCGCCAGGGTCTCGGCCCGGGCGTTGATCATGCGCGAGCCGATGGACGGGTCCTTGGCCCAGGCGGGCACCAGGCCCCATCGCACGACCCTGAGCTGCCGCACCGCCCGCTCGGCCTCCTTGGGCACCCGGCTGAGCACGGCGTAGACGTTCTTGGTGGGCGCGACGTTGTAGTCGGGGGCCAGCTCCTGGTCGGGATCGCCGTCGAGCTCGACCTGGAACTCCTCCAGCAGCTCGTGCTTCTTGCGCGCCGACGCGTATCTACCGCACATGCCCCCACATTGCCACGTACGGCCTCCGCTCGCGTGTCCACACGCGGCGACCGCGTGGGGACCCCGCCTGCCCACGGTCGCGGGCGAGGGACCGGCGTCCGTCCACAGGCCGGTCCGTAGGGACGGCGTCCGTCCACAGGCCGGTCCATAGGGACGGCGTCCGTCCACAAGCCGGTCCATAGGGACGGCGTCCGTCCACAAGCCGGTCCATAGGGACGGCGTCCGTCCACAAGCCGGTCCATAGGGACGGCGTTCGTCCACAAGCCGTAC